>NZ_JAPCJA010000033.1:0-55706 GCF_027707745.1 Aeromonas sp. QDB23 | reverse complement strand
AGACCAGCAGATCATTTTGGAGGTATTGGGTGAGCGCTATCGGCAAATTTATTCCTAAATCAGGTGCGGAATGTCGGCTTGAGATACCCCTTGGGATCGTACATCGCCTCATGCAGGTGCTGTCCCTTGCTGGTCGGCTGGATAAAGGGGGTGACCAGCATGTCGTATTCGGGCTGCGGGTTGGTCCAGGCGTAGGTGAAGGTGAGGTAGAGGCCAAGCTGGCCGAGTCGCTGCTGATCGTCCGGATGCACCACCTGCAGATGGGCGAGGGTATGGGGGATGCCGTGATCGCCGTTGCTGGCGCGGGCCGCCTCCAGCGCATCGAGGGCCATGCGGGTAGTGCGATCGCCGATGCTGTGCATATGGATGCCAAAACCCGCCTTGTCGAGTTCCCCTACGTAGCGGGTGAGATCGGCGGCGCGGTAGTTGACCAGCCCATTGCTGCCGGCATCCTCGCTGTTGGCGGTGATGGTGACCTGCTCGCCTGCCTGATCCATGGCGAGGTGGGGGGTCTGGTAGTTGGCCAGCATACCGGCGTTGGGCAGGAAGGGGGGCGTGCTGAAGGGATCCCCTTCCAGTACCCCGTCGAGGAAGATCTTGACCGCATCGGCCTTGATCAGGGGATCGCTAGCGAACTGGTCGCGCACCCGGTTCGCCTTGGCCAGATGGCCGCCGATATCGAGCTTGCCGCTGTAGTCATCCTCGTGAAAACAGGTGGCGGCGGTGACCCGCATATTGAGCAGCCCCTTATCTTCCATCTCCCGCAGGCGATCGCGGATAAAGTCGGTGGCACAGGCATCCTGAATACTGGTGATGCCGCGCGAGGCCATCAGGGTCGAGACGGCGGGCAGGATCTGGCGATACTGGCTCGCCGCCTGCTCGTCATGGGCGCTGAGCAGGCCGCTGTCGGGGGAGGGAATGGCGCTGCGGGCCCCTTCGCGAATGACGCCGCTATTGAGATCCACATAGGGTTTGAAGGGGGCAAAGAGGCCGCCCGGTGCCAGGGTGGCGGCGGTGAAGCCCGCCGGTTTGCCGCTCTGGTCGGTCGCCTGCGCCAATGCTCGCGAGTTGTAGGCGCTGGCGTGGCCATCGACCCCAGCCAGCACCACCGGATTGTCGGGCGCTGCGGCATCGAGGGCTGCCAGCACGGTTTTATACGCGGCGGTGGGAGTGTTGCCCTCGTAGGGGGACCACTGGTTGATCACCAGCCAGTCGCCTGCCTTGGGGGCGTAGCGGGGCAGGCAGCTCTTCACCTTGGCCGCCAGCTCGCCGAGATTGACCGGCTTGCCGTCGAGATCGCACATATCGAGCGCCACCGTGCCAAACAGGTGGATATGGTTGTCGTGCAGCCCCGGCAGCACCATCTTGCCCTGCAGATCGACCACTTGGGTGTCGGGCGTTCTGAGTGCCTCGGCCCCTTGCCGGTTGCCGACATAGAGGAACTGGTCGCCGCTCACCACCATGGCCTCAGCCACCTGACGCTGGCCATCCTGGGTGTGGATCTTGCCGTTGAGGTAGAGGGTGCGCGTGGCGGTGGGCGGTTGCGTCTGTTGGCAGCCCGCCAGTGTGGCGGCCAGCAGCGGCGTGAGCAGCAAAAATGAGCGAGAGAAAGAACGATGTGATGCCTTGCAATCCATGCAGTGATCTCCTTGAGGGGCGGGTTTTGTGCAGTTTTTACTGCACATTGTGCGATCTCTTTATGGTTGCTTGGTCAAAAAATGCCAGCAATCGCTGCAAATATTTAACGTTTTGTTTACCATGTCACATCAATCGGTGGCGAGTGAGGCGCAGATCACGCTTGTTGATGCACACACAAGTCAAGTTGCCGATGGGCCAACAAATCAGGGAGAAGGTATGTCAGAGGAGTCTGTGACAGAGGGGCCGTTACCCCGGGCGTTTGCCATGCGCCGTCAACCCAAACAGCAGCGCAGCCAGGCGGTGGCCAGCCGTATCGAGGAGGCGACCCTGAGCCTGTTGCAGGAGCAGGGTTTTACTGCTCTCAATACCAACGCCATCGCCGATCGGGCGGGGGTGGGGATCAAGTCGCTCTACCACCTCTATCCCAACAAGGAGGCGATCATCTGCCGCCTTGCCATGGGGTGGCTGGCGGCGGTCTGTGAGGCGCAACAACAGATCCGTATCGAGGCAACGAGTTGGCCGCAGGCGCTGGTGCTGCTGGATGAGGCGCTGGAGGAACTGGATCGCCGCTTTGTCGGCTATGGCGCCTTGTGGCACGCCATGGATCTCATCCCCGATCTTCAAATTGTCGAGCAGCAACATGAGCGGGGACAGGTGCTGTTCTGGTCAGCCTTGCTGCGTGATTTTGGCTGCCGCTGGCCCGAGCCGGAGCTCACGACTCTGGTGCGCTATTTCTATCGCACTGCCGATGTCACCAAGCAGTGTACCAAGGCAGACGGCGAGGTGGGCCAGCGGATGTGGTTGCTGCATCGTCGCTGGAGCGAGCAGTTGATCGCCGCCGCCATTGCCGAGCTTGACCCCGAACGGGTGTGGCAGGCAATGCCTGCGCTGCTGGTTGGGACCAACGAGTAATACCGCAAGCATCCACCATGCCGCGCAGCTCCGGCATGCGTCAGCCGAGCGCGACCCGCATCAGGGGAGAGGGGGCATTGTCGACAAAATGGTGCCAGATATGGTCGTAGAGCGCCTGCTGGCCGGGAAAACTCACCAGCGCCTTGGCCTCGGCCAGGGAACACCAGCGGTATTCGGTGTGCTCGTCGTTGAGGGTCACCGCCTGATTGGGCGGGCAATAGACTACAAAGACCGGCACCACCTCCACCGTATTCAAGGTGGCATCGTAAAACTGCTCCAGATACTGGCCGTTGTAGAGTTCGGTGACCCTGATCCCCGTCTCTTCGCCAAACTCCCGAATAATGGTCTGCCAGCCGGTCTCACCCGCCTCCACCGTGCCCGCCACATGGCACCAGAAGCCCCCCTTGACCCGTTTCATCACCAGCAATTTTGTTTCGCCATCGACAGTGGTAAGGGCAACGCCGGAGACGGCCTTGCAGCGAATGGGGATCATGATCTTCTCTCCGGGTTTGGGCTCTGTGATAGCCACGAACAGTGTGACAGTGTGTTAATTGAAATACGCTTCGGCGGGTAGGCCCATGACCTCTATTTCATTTAGGCCGCTCTTGGCCAGATAGTTGGCCACCAGATTGAACCCCACCCAGTAACCGGCATATTTGGGAAATGGCCGGTTATCACGGCAGTAGAAAAAGTCTAAATAGTTGAACTGCTTGCTGGATAGATGGGGTGTCATCTCTGCCAGGAGCGATTGCCAGTCATGGTGATGAGACTCCTTGAACAGCGAGGGGAGTGTGCCACCATTGAACCGCTGCTCAAAGTAGCAGGCCAGCCCTTCAAAAATCAGGTTTTCGGCCAGTGTTTCTGCTTCCACCTTATTCTTCTTTTGCACGATATGGTGGACTTCGTGAGCCAGCACGGCAGGCAATTCGGTGATGATCACCTCTTTGATATCAGGCCGTTCCAGATCAAGCTGGAGTTCTATTCGATACATGTTGATGGCCCAGCCACCGATACCCGAGTCGGGGGCATCCCCCTCGGCAAAAGGGCTGAAGGTGACATCCAGTTGGGAGAGATCGAACAAGGCATTCAATTTGTTCGCCGTCTCGGCAAAAACGTGCGTAATGGTGTCATCGAGCCCATCGAATTTGCCCGAGTCGTTTAACAGGGTGAGTTGCATCCAGACATCCTTGTCTATTGAAAGAGGGGGCTGAGCCACTTGCGTGGTCGCGGCGCCATATCACCACGATTACCCTCTTTCAATCAAGGGGTTACCCGCCCATTATGCTTGCCGTCTGGATCGCCTCGATCAGCGCGGCCCGGTTGATGCGAGGGCGCTCGCCATCGAGCAGTTGCTGCCACAGGGCAATGGCCTGACTGTAGCGACCATGCAGGAAGTGATCGGAGGCGAGCAGCATCAGGGCGCTCACTTCCCCCGCGTCCTGCTTGAGGGCACTCTCCAGCAGGCGGGTTGCCTCGGGAGTCAGCTGCTGGCCCGCCTGATAGTAGAGCACGGTGGCTTGGGCGGCCTGGGTCGCCGCGCTGGCGCCCCCCTCCAGCAGAGCAAGACGCTGATAGGCGAGCAGGGCGTTGTCGTACTCGCCCCGATAGAGATAGATCTGGCCGAGCGCCGCCCAGCTGTCGAGATCGGCGGGGTTGCGCTGAAGTTTCTGATGCAGACTCCCCAGCTCCTTGTCCTGCAGATCCCGCGGGCTCAACCCCGCCAGCGGATCGGGGCGCGACTGATAAGCCTGCCATGCCTGATAGCGGTCGGTGCTGAGATACACAGCGGCCACGGCCGTGATGGCCATGATGCCAAGCAGCAACAAGGCCAGCCCGTGTCGGCTATTGCGGCCGCGATTGTTATGCTGGCTGGCCAGTTGTGCGCGCAGGGCCAGCTCAGCTCCCGGGATGGCGTTGGCCAGGCGGGCGGCGCTCAGCTCACTGTAGAGTGGCTGGTCTAGGGAGAGGCCTGCCTGCTCCCTGAGCATGATCTGCAAATTCAATTTGCTGCGCGGATCGGCGGCGGGCTGAGGGGGGGCCTCAACGATGGCCTTAACGGCAGGGATGGGTTGCACCTTTGTGCGCGTCAGGCGGCGAAACAGGATCAACAGCGCCAGCCCCAACAGCAGCAGGGGACCGCCCCACAGTAGCGCCGTGCTGCTCTTGAAGGGAGGATCGTAGCGGACGAAATCGCCAAAGCGCTCCGTCATGCGGGCGATCACCTGCTCATCAGACTGCCCCTCGTCCACCCAGCGGTAGACTTCGAGTCGCAGATCCCGCGCGATGGGGGAGTTGGACTCCACCAGATTCTGGTTCTGGCACTGGGGGCAGCGCAGGGCGCGGGCCACTTCCTGAGCGCGGGTCTGCAGCTCGGGGTGGCGAAACTGATAGGTATCGACCCCGCTGGAATATGCCGTTGCACTCAGCAGCATGCCGAAGGCCAGCAGGGCGCAGGCAAGAAAACGGCACATCATGGCTGTGTCTCCCGAGCTGATGTTGCAATAGACGGCGCAATAGATGGCGCAATCGCGGGTGCCGTTGTGGCGGCCTTGATCTGCCCATCTGCTCGAGCCTTGTCGAGCAGGGGGGCAAACTGGCGTTGCCAGATGTCCCGGGTGAGCAGGCCGGTATGACGGGTCAGCAGGGTGCCGTCGCCGGCGAAGAGATAGGTTTCTGGCGTGCCATAGACGCCGAGCTCCAGTGCGAGTCGGCCGTCGGGATCCGCCAGCACGGCGCGATAGGGGTTGCCCGCCTGAATAAGCCAGGCGCGGGCGGCATCGCCCTTGTCCCGGTAGTTGAGGCCGTAGAGGGGCACGGTGCTTGCCAGCTCGCTGAGCAGCGGATGTTCGGCGCGGCAGTTGGCGCACCAGCTGGCCCAGACGTTGAGCACGAAGGGCTCCCCCTTGAGCGTCTCGGTATGGATGGGGTCGCCGCCAAACAAACTCTCGCTTTGCCAGCCCGGCAAACTGCGGCCCAGGGTCGCCTCATCCTGGCTGTAGGGATTATTGCCAAGGCCGAGCCAGAGCAGGGTGCCGAGGCTCAGGGTCAGCAGCAGTGGAAGAAAGAGGCGAAGACGGGATCTCATAACGCCTCCTGTTCGAGCCGGTGATGGGAGGCGCCAACCGCAACGGAACGGGAGGCAAGCAAGGGGCGACGGGCGAGCAGGCGCAGGGTGCCGCCCGCGATCATCAACAGGCCGCCGAGCCAGATCCAGCGCACCAGCGGCTTGTAGTGCAGCCGCATGGCATAGGCATCTGGCCCCATCTTCTCACCGAGCACCACGTAGAGATCTCCGAGCATTCCCCACGCGATACCCGGCTCGTTCATGTTCATGGTGCGCACGCTGTAGTGACGTCGCTCCGGCGTGAGCCGCGCCACCTCTTTACCGTCCTTATGCACGCTAAGCGTGATGCGCTCGGCGGTGTAGTTGGGGCCGATCACCGGCTCGCGCCCCTCATAACGAAACTCGAACGCGCCTAGCTGGTAGGGCTGGTTGACACCAAGCACTGTGCCCCCCTCCTGACTGTGGTGACTCACCTGATTGATCCCGAGGGCGCACACCGCCACCCCGAGGTGGGCGAGCAGGCTGCCTAGTCGATTTAGGGTCAGCTCGCGCCATGGGGTATTGAGCAGCAGGCTGGCCATTAGCCAGAGGCTCAGCACGTTGGCCGCAAGCCCCAGCCAGCTTGCCCGCAGCGGCTCGGGATAGGCGAGGCTCAGCAAGGCGCCCCCCAGCAGGCCGAACAGGCATGGGAGCAGCACCTTGATGCGGCGCTGAGCTGCCAGATGCTGCCAGCGCAGGCGCGGCAGCTGGGTCATCAGCGCCATCAGGCAGAGGGTCAGCGGCACGAAGATGGTATTGAAATAGGGGGCGCCCACCGAGAGCGAGCCCAGATGCAGGGACTGGAACACCATGGGGTAGAAGGTGCCGAGCAGCACGCTGGCGCAGGCCACGCTGAGCAGCAGGATGGTGGAACCGAGCAGCCCCTCTTTTGACAGCAAGCCAAAGCGGGCATAGGGTGCGCGAATGTCCGCCCGCAGGGCAAACAAGGTGAGGGCGCAGGTCAATAGCAAGCCGAGCAGCAGCAATAGGGTGAGGCCGCTGCTGGGGTCGACCGCAAAGGCGTGTACTGAGGTGAGCACCCCCGAGCGCACCACAAAGGTGCCGAGCAGGCTCAGCGAAAAGGTAAAGATGGAGAGCAGCAGCACGGCGTGGCCGTAAGCGCCGCGTTTCTCGCAGACCACCAGAGCGTGCAGCAGGGCGGTGCCGAGCAGCCAGGGCAAGAGGGAGGCGTTTTCTACCGGATCCCAGAACCACCAGCCGCCCCAGCCGAGCTCGTAATAGGCCCACCAGGAGCCCAGCACGATGCCAGCGGTAAGAAACACCCAGGAGCCGAGTGCCCAGGGGCGGCTCCAGTGGGCAACGGCGCCATCGAGCCGACCCGAGTGCAGCGCCGCCATGGCGAAGGCGAAGTTGACCGCAAAGCCGACGTAGCCGAGATAGAGCAGGGGCGGGTGGATGATGAGGCCGATGTCCTGCAGCATGGGGTTGAGATCACGCCCCTCCAGCGGCCCCGGGAACTGGCGGTCAAACGGGCTGGAGAAGATCAGGGTGTAGAGGCCGAACAGCCCGACGATCAGCCCCATGATGGCCAAGACCCGGGTTGTAATGAGCGGATCGACCGGCTTCGAGCAAAGGGCCACCAGGGCGCCCCACAGCCCCAGCGCAAAGACGAAGAACAGCATGGAGCCTTCATGGCCGCCCCATACCGCAGCCAGCTTGAAACCAAGGGGCAGGGCGCTGTTAGCGTGCTGGGCCACATAGACCAGGGTGAAGTCATCGAGGCCAAAACAGCTGGCGAGCAGCAGCAGGGCGGCCCCGAGCAGGATCGCGACCAGGAGGGCCAGCGGTGTTGCGCAGCCGAGCAGCGGGCGTGAGGCGAGCCGAAGCCCCAGCCAGGGCAAGGTGCCTTGCAGCAGGGCGAGCCCGGTCGCCAGCAACAGTGAGAGATAGCCGAGCTCCGCCAGCACATAACCTCCAGTCAATCATTCGTCTATGTTATGCCGCAGCGTCTGCACCGTACCGGCGCTGGGGGATAACATCCACATTCCTAGCAACAACCAATCGCCACAAATAAGCGCCAGTCACCCGAAGGGCGGCTGGCGCTTATCCCCAGCTTTCAATAACCGGTTCACGATCCGTCGTGAGAGGTCGTCAGCAAGGTAAAGAGCAGCGCAGGAACCGGAGTGTATGTGAATACATGAGGATTCCGAGCAGCACATGAGCCTTGATCACGGCCTCGCAACAGGAGCGTGAACCGGTTTTTAAACTACCGTCATCTGGCCGGCGTAGAGCACGAAGTAGCGCAGCAGCAGGATCCCCACCAGGGTCAGGCTGCAGACCAGCACCAGATAGCCGTTTTTGGCCCGCAGCGGTGCGGGAGCAAGCAGGGCCAGCAACTGGGGCAGCAGCATGCCGATGCCCACCACCCCGAGCCAGAACACCTGAGCCCAGAAGCCGCTGCCGATGGCGGCCCACATGGCGGCCTCCTTCTGGCCGCCACCGAAGTAGAGGCCGGTAAAGAAGCAGACCAGCAGCAACACTTCCACCGCCAGCACCGGCCGCTCGAAGCGATGCACAAAGCTCACCCCCTGGCTGTGATGGTTCTCCTTGAACAGGGTGACCGCCAGCAAGATGGTGGAGGCGATGCCGGAGCTGACGCCGGAGATAAGGAACAGCACCGGCAGCACCGGGTTGTTCAACAGCGGATAGGTCTTGAGCGCCGAGAGCAGAAAGCCGGTGTAGGCTCCCAGCAGCACGGCAAGCAGCAGCAACAGCGGCGCCAGCAGCCGCTCGATGCGGGCAAGCCAAGCGATCAGACCATCCACAAAGGCGAACTTTTCTTGCAGCAGGTGACTGCGCAAGGTCTCAATTTCGGAGCGAAACACCACCGCCAGCCAGGCGAACAGCACCGCCATGTAGACCTGGAACAGCATGACCCCCATCGACATCACGGAGTCGAACTGGTAGTGGAACATCAGCTTCCAGAAGGTCCAGGGGCGGGCCAGATGGAAGATAAGGATCAGTAACCCCAGCACCACGCTCACCGGCGCCAGAATGGCGGTCGCCTTGATGATGCCGCTCTCGCTGCCGGCTCCCTTGCGGCGCAGCAGCACCGAGAGGGAGGTGGCCCCGGCGGAGATGCCGAGCAGAAAGAGATAGATGGCGATTGGCCAGTCCCAGACCAGTGAAGGGAAGTGAAATGCGTCATGCCACATGGTCATTCCCTCCATCGATTATTGCCGGGGTAGATGGCGATGGGGCAAATCCCCAGACAAGGGAAGGGAAGTGAAACGCCTCTTGCATCGTCATGACTTTATCTCCCCTTTGGGCACGCGGTACATCTTGGGCGAAGTGCCGAGTGCCTGCTTGTAGCGATAGGTGGTCTCCTTCACCAGCCGTTTGGCGATGGGGCTGTCCGGGTCATCCAGATTGCCGAACACCAGCGCCTTGGTGGGACAGGATTCCACGCAGGCCGGCTCCTTGCCCGCCGCCAGGTTGGTCTTGCGGCAAAAGTCGCACTTGTCGGCAACCTTGGTCACTGGGTTGATAAAGCGCACCTGATAGGGGCAGGCGGCCAGACAGTACATGCAGCCGACGCAGAGATCCGGGTTGACGTCGACGATGCCATCCTCCTTGCGGATATGGGAGGCACCGGTGGGGCAGACGTGCACGCAGGGAGCGTTGTCGCAGTGCTGGCAGGACTTGCGAAAGAAGTGGTATTCGGCATCGGGGAAGGTGCCGATGGGGCCGGAGCGGATGATCTCGAGCCGCGAGACCCCCTCTGGCACCTGATTCACCTCCCGGCAGGCATCCATGCAGGCGGTACAGCCGATGCAGGCCGTCTCGTCGTGGATCATTCCGTAGCGGATCCCGTCGATGGTCTGGCTGTGGGCGAGGGGGGTGGCAAGGGAGCGGGTGTTGGCACGAGCAGTCCCTGTCATCATGATAAGGGCCCCCGCGCTCATCCCCGCCATAAAGTGACGGCGAGAGCAGCTCATTGTGCCTCCTTGCCCGAGGTGGTGTTCGCCTTGGCCGCCTTGACGGCTTCATGCTGCTTGCTGTGGCAGTCGACGCAGAGCTTGATGCGGGACTTCTCCGGGATCGCCACCATGGGCTCCTTGGCAGGGTGCAGCTGGTGGCAGCTGGTGCAGGTGAGCTTGGTGGCGTGCACGTCGTGGGCCCAGAGCGCCTCGCGCAGCGGTTTGGGCTCGTGACAGCTCATGCAGACCCCGTTCTGCTCGGCGATGGGGTAGCTCTCGGTGCTCTGCTTCTCTGCCAAGCCGCTTTGCTTGTCTGCCAGGGCGCTTTGCTTGTCATTGAAGCTGTCGCTAAAGCGCATCACATCCTTGACCCCTTCCCTGTGTTGGGGGGAGGGTTGACCGTGGCAGTTGGTGCAGGTGACCGGCGCCAGGTTGTTGGGGTTGGTCGCCTGGCCGTGTTTACCGTGCATGCCTTCGACCTGCTCCTTGTGGCAGTCGGTGCAGGCCTTGTCGGCACTGCGCAGAAATTCCACTTCATGTGTAGTCGGTGCAGGGGCGGTTGCCGCATCGGCCGCCTGGCCCTGCAGGCTGGTGAGCAGCATGGCTGCCATCAGCATCAGTCGTAAGAAATCCATTGTTAAATCACCCATAGGAAGCCTCCATCCGGCTGCGGGCCCGACACTGCGGGCCCGCATGCCTCGTCATTGTGCGAGCCGTCCGGCCGCTTTGGCCTCGGCATCCCAGGCGGGGACTGTGGTCTTGAGGAACTGGGCCTTGTCGCTGTTCATCTGCTTCATGTCCATGCCAAGGGCGGCCTGGGCCTTCTCCTTGCTGGAGATGTCAGGGATGGCGATCTCGTGGCTGATCCCCTTGGTGGCCAGCAGGCGCACCAGCTTGGTACGGGCATCGGCGGCCTTGTCCAGCGCGCTGCCAAGGACCTTGAGGGCCACTTCGGGGGCGTGCATCTGCACCCCGTGGGAGGCGATGGCGTAGTCCCAGCGCCACTGGGCGTGACGGATGTCCTGCAGAATATCCTTCATCTCGGTCTCGGTGGCGCCGGCATCCCAGGCGGCCTTGGCTTCAAAGTGGGCGTGCACCAGCTGCTTCTCGACCTTCAGCTTGGTTTCGATCACTGCCTCTTTGCGCTGCTTGACGATCCCTTGCAGCATATCCTTGCTCTGGGTGTGGCAGTTGCGGCAGGTCTGGTCGAAGCGATCGAAGGGGTTGCCCACCTTGTGATCGGTGTAGACCTTGCCCTGCTCGTTCTGCACCTTGGGCATGTGGCAGTCGACGCAGGCGACGTTGTTCTGGCCGTGAATGCCGGCGCGCCAGGTCTCGTACTCGGGGTGCTGGGCTTTGAGCATGGGGGTCCTGGAGAGGGCATGGGTCCAGTCGGCAAAGCCTATTTCATCGTAATACTGCTCCATCTGCTCAACTGTGGTGCCCTTGTCCCAGGGGAATTTCACCGCCTTGGTGGGGCCGCTGAAGTAGTACTCCACGTGGCACTGGCCGCACACCTGGGACTGCTGATCGAAGCGCCCCTGCTCCTTGAACGGCTTGCCGATGGCGGTCATGGCCCGGTCGGCATAGGGACGGGAGAGGTGCAGGGCGGGTTTCCCCTCATTGAACTCTTTCGAGGCGGTGTCGTGGCAGTCGGCGCAGCCGATGGTGTTGACTATCTCGGGGCCGCCTTTTGCCCACATCCCCTTGAAGTAGCCATCCTCACCCTTCTCGTCGATGACGCGGGCCACGTCCGGGCCTTTGCAGCTCCAGCAGGCCATGGGCAGCGGACCGTCTTCGGCGGTCTTGGGGGCGCCGGTACGCAGGGTTTCCCGCACGTCGGTCAGCGCATAGAAGTGGCCGCGCGGCTTGTTGTAATCCTTGGCAAAGGGGTAACCGCCCCAGAGCACCACCATCTGTGGATCTTCCGCCAGGGCGTCGGTGCGCTCGCGGCTCTCGCTGGTGCCTTTCCAGCTGGTGAACTGATCGGCGTGATCCTTGGCGAACAGCTCGCTGCGCGCCTCTATCTTGCTCTTGGTGGTTGCTTCATCAGCCTGTGCCCAGTCGCTGGCGCCAAGCCAGCTGGTCAGCAGCAGGGCGGCGAGGCCCAATTTGGTCTGTCTGTGTTGTGAACCCACGTTTATCACTCCCAGATAAATGTCCTGAACTGCCCAATTCCATCTTGTTGCGTGGATTTCATCCCCATTGGGCGGGGTGGGCAGATGTCTGATTGGCGGTGAATAAAACCGCGTAATATGTGATTACTCGAGATCTACCCTAACAAATAGGTAAATTTAATGATGATTTATCGGAGGGAGAGTTGTGCCAGATCAATTGGTACGCAGGATTGATCGTTGAAATGAGATCTGGATTAAATTTTATGAAAACTCAACTCCTTGTTAACGGCTGAACATATGATGGCGGGTGTTTGATGGATACCGTCACGAATGTGCCATTTTGCTACGTATCCTGGTTGTTACCGGTATGATTCAGAATGCCTGGCAATTACCCATGCATTTAACTGTCTATATATATGCAAAATCACAGTGTTGCAGTATGGGCTTTTCTGGTCTTCGGATTATGGTTCGCTCATCGAGGTTCTAAGCAGATTTCTCGTCAAATGACAGAAATGGTCACATGGTGGCTGACAGACATGTTAATAAAGGTGATGTGATTGGGGTCATCCAAATCTCATTTCGTTTAGAAAAGCCGGTGAGATGCACAATGTTGTAAGTAATGGCCATTTTATGGCGATTTTTGTCGAAAATAGCGAAAAGACCCACGCAGTCTGGTGCGGTATGATTATTGAACAGACAAGTATCCTGTGGGTACTGATGTTGGTAGTTACGGTTTTGCTGGAGGTTGTATGGCTGAGTTGCAAATTGAAAAGTCCACGGTGATCACCCAACTCGAGGGCTCCGTGTTTGTCATCAGTGCAGATGGATCTGTCATATGAGCAAAGGTGGGGATGGCGTTGCAGCCGGGGGACCGCCTGCAAACCGCTCAAGGGGGTCATTTTCAGCTAGCCGAGCCGGGCAGTGATACCGCAGGCGAGCAAGCGGTTGCCGCCAAACCTGAGCCAGCCACACTGGCTGCTGTTGGACAACTAGCTGATCCGGAATTGGCCTCGTTGCAAGAGGCAATCCGTCAGGGGATTGACCCGACCGAATTGTTCCAGGAGACCGCAGCCGGCAACGCAGCCGCAGCAGCGGGTAATATCGGTGGTGTGGCCGGTTCAAGCTCGGGTGGTTTTGTGGTGGTCGACCGTACCAATGATGCCACCCTGGCCGAGGCCGGGTTTGATACTGATCACGCCGTTCAGCCAGCAGGTGACGAGCAGCTGTTTGCTGAAGAGCGCGATTTCTTTGCCGCCATCACCATCACCGAACCCCAAACCAGCGACAACATCATCAACGCCGATGAAGCGGTGGGCGTCATCATTCGTGGTGTGGTGGATGATGTGGAGGTGGGCCAACCGATCACAGTCACCCTTATCGATCAGGCGGGCAATTCATTGACGGTGACGACAGTGGTGCTGCCCGGTCTGGTGTGGGAAGCGAATTTTGGCGATGTGACCGGCAAGCTGGTGGATGGCCCGTTGCAGATTGTGGCCAATACTCAGGATCAGGAGGGCAACAACGCCAGCGACACCGGACAGACCCTGCTCGATACCATCACCACCATTACCCTGGATCTTGCCGATGAGAGCGACACCGGTGCCAGCCAGACCGATGATCTGACCCGTGACAATACCCCGCTGTTGCAAGGGAAGGGGGAGCCCGGCGCCACCGTGACCCTGAGCCTTGGCGGCAGCGTGCTCACCGTCCTGACGGTGGATGCCGCCGGTAACTGGCAATATCAGCTGCCGCAGACCCTGGCCGATGGCCAGTACCAGTTTCAGGTCAATTCCGTGGATATTGCCGGCAACCGCGCCAGCGATACCCTCGTTATCAATGTCGATACCCGGGCCTTCATCGATATCGATGATCTCGATGCCACCGCCCTGTTTGGTAACGGCAGTGCCACCCTGAGCGGCTCCACCAGCAATGTGGAAGCGGGTCAAAGCGTCACCATTACGCTTGTCGACAGCAATGGCCAGCCGCTGCTGACCACCTCTGCACTGGTGGGGGCCGATGGCCGCTGGCAGGTGAGCGGCCTTGATCTCTCCGGCATCAAGCAATCCTTTGAAGTGCGAGCCAGCGTCACCGATCTGGCGGGCAACAGTGCCAGCGATGGTGCGCCGCTGATCGGTCAGAGCGAGACCCTGACGCTCTCCGAAGCCGGATTGGCCGATGGGCCGATCACCGCGACCGGCAGCCTCAATACCGGGGCCGGTCAGGATGGCAATCTGCAAGTCCAGTTCGCCGCTGATCAGAGTGCCTTGGAAGGGATGGGGCTCGTCAGCCATGGTGCACCCCTTGGCTACACCATCAATGGTCAGACCCTGACCGCCACCGCCGGTGGGGCGACTGTCTTTACCCTGACCCTCAACAATGACGGCAGCTACCGCATCGTCTGGAGTCAGAGTCTGGATCACGGCCAGGACGCGTTGCGTCTGCCGTTCAACCTCGAATATCGCGATAGCGACGGCGATCTGGTGAAGGCTCCGCTGGTGATCAATCTGGTGGACAGCAATCCGCCCAGCTTCGAGATCCCGGCCATTCCCCTGACCGAAGATGCCTTTACCAACGGCGCCGCCGTGGTGGGCGAGAGCGGCTTTGTGGTCAAACACACCGCCGATCCCCTGCTGGTGGATTCGCTGGTGTTCAGCAACCAGAGCCAGACCCTGGCCACTCTCAACGGTGCCGGGCTGGGTAGTGATGGCCATCCGCTGACGTTCGAGTTTGCCGATGATCGCACCTTGGTGGGTTACTACCAGAATGGCAGTGGCCAACGGGTGGAGGTGCTGCGCGCCGAGCTGACGGCGGAGCAGCAGGGCAGCGATCTGGCTGGTCGGGTGGTGGTCACCCTCACCGGCCCGCTCGATCATCAGGGTAGCGACACGCTTTCCCTCGGTTTGCAGGTGAGCGCCAAAGAGATCGATGGCGACAGCACCAGCGCCAACCTGACGCTGACCGTCAATGATGGCAGTGATCCCGCATTGGGCATCGACAAGGGGGTCGCCCTGCAAGAAGGCGACAACCAGAGCATCGATGGTCAGCTACCGGTGACGGTGGGCAGCGATCGTCTGGTCTCCCTCAACTTTGAGGCCAACCAACCTGCGCTGGCGGGGCTCACCAGCCAGGGCAAGGCGACAACCTATGAGGTTCAAGATAACCAGCTGATCGTCAAGGATTGGCAGGGCAAGCCGATCCTCGCCGTTACCATCGGGCTGGATGGCAAATACAGCGTCTCCCTGACCGGTGTGTTTGACGAGCCGGAGGCGACCAACAGCCTCAACCTTGGCTTGAAGGTACAGGGCTCCGATTTTGACGGGGACAAGAGCAATCTCGGCACCCTCAATATCACCATTACCGATGGTGCCTTGCCGCAGGTAAGCCCTGTCTCCCTCACCTTGACCGAAGATAGCAACTGGCAGCATGGCCAGACTCTGTCGGGCGATCTGGCCATCACGGCGGGCAGCGATCCGCTAGCCAACATCACCTTCGATGCCAATCAGCCGGATCTGCAAGGGTTCACCTCGGGCAAGCAGGTCGTGACCATCACGGTGGCCGATCATCGTATCGAGGGGCATACCCCCGATGGCACGCTGGTGTTTGAGCTGACCCTCGGTAGCGATGGCAAATACAGTTTTACCCTCCATCAACCGCTGGATCAGGGCAGTGCCAACAGCCTGCTCAAGGCGGGCTTTACCCTGCTCGACAGCGATGGCGACAAGGTCCACTCCACCATGACCGTGGCGGTAGGTGATGGCGCCAACCCGACCATCTCCGCCGTGACCGGCACCATGATGACCGAGATAGCGCAAGGGGAGGCGGCCGCCGTCAGTACCATGAGTTTCTCGGTCGCGCACGGCAGCGATGCCCTCGACGCCAGTTCCCTTGGCTTTGACATCGCCAAAATCCAGAGCACTCTGACTGGACTCACCAGTCACGGCAACCCGGTCACTTTCGCCGTTGACCCCGCAACCGGCCAGCTGGTCGGAACCGCCGGTGGGCAGGTGGTGCTGCGCGCCGAACTGAGTCTGGGCGACAACAACGGTAACTGGAGCGTGACTGCCAAGGTCACCCTGAGCGGCGAGCTGGATCACAAGGGGAGCGAATCCCTCAACCTGCCGCTTGCCATTACCCTTGCCGACAAGGATGGCGATCGTATCGGTACCACGCTGCCGCTCACCATTGCGGATGGCAAGGCACCGAGCTTTATCCCGGGTGCTGGTGTGACCCTGGATGAGGGGAACCTCACCGGCAGCAATAGCCTGAGCCAAACCGGTCACTTTGACGTGCAAGCTGGGTCGGACCGGGTCGTTGAGGTGGCGTTTGCCGATGCCAACGAACAGCCTGCGCTGACTGCCTTGGGTAAACCGGTGCAGTACGAGCTGGTTGATGGCAATAGCGCTATCCCCGGTAGCCAGCTGATCAAGGGCTATGTGATGGTGGATGGCCTGCGGGTCGAGGTGTTCGAGGTCAAGCTGGTTGGCAGCCTAGATCAGGCGGGCAAGAACGGCTTTGACTATCAGGTCACCCTCTATCAAGGGCTCCATCAAGGCGGCAACGCCGTGACCGAACTGCCCATCAAGGTGAGCGTCAACGATTACGACAAGGCGGGCGGTAATAACGACAGCACCAGTGGTACCCTCAATATCCAGATAGGGGAAGGGGAGAAACCTACCCTCACCCTGACAGGCGTCACCTTAAGCGAAGGGCGCTTCGATGGCGCCAACTCGGCGGGCGATGATCAACAGGCGAGCGGCAAGATCACTATCAAAGCCGACTCGGATCCGGTGACTGATGTGCGACTGACGCTCTCCGGTCAGGTCATGGATGCCAGCGGCAAGCCCATCACCCATAACGGCGAAACCCTGACCTGGAAAGCGGTTGGCACGGATGGTCACACCTTCCAGGCAGTGACCAGCGGCGGTCTGGTAGTGATGACGGTGTCCATCCCGACCGTCCCCGCCAACATCGCCGCTCACACTAGCGCGACTATCGATTATCAGGTCACTGTGCATACCAACCTGGATCATGGTGCCGACAACAAGCTGGAACTGACCTTGCCGGTCAAGGTGACCGACAGCGACGGCAGCGTGATTACTGGCAGTACTACCGCCGTGATTACCGATGCCGCCGATCCCGTGATCACTTCTATCGAGAGGGTCACCGTCAAGGAGTCGGATCTCGATGCAGTGAACGGTCAGCATCCGGGGACCACACCAGCAGAGAGTGGAGAAACCGATGGCGGTAAGGTGACCATCACTGCCGGTTCGGATCGGGTTGCCTCCCTTGAACTGGATGTGGTTGCGTTCAATCAGGCCAATCACCTCACGTCGGGTAGCAAAGCGGTTACGCTGGCTGCACATAGCACCGGCTGGTATCTGGCTACGGCCGAGGGGGGCAAGCCCGTTTTCTGGGTCCACCTCGAAGTTAACGGCAGTTACAGCGTCTATCTGGTCGGCCAGCTTGATCACGGTGCACAGGGCAAGGATGAGTTGGCCATCGAAGTGCCGCTTTTTGTCACCGATCATGACGGCGATCGCAGCCCAAACGTCAGTGTGACCGTGACCGTGCAGGATGACATGCCTATCGGCACTGTACTGGCTCATACCCTGAGCGAGGGGAGCAGTGCCGTGACCGGCGATCTGCTGCCTACCGTCAATGAAAGTGCGGATGGTGCCCGTGTCGAGTCGATCACCATCAATGGCCAGACGTACGTCATCAATGGCTCTTTGACACAAGATGTGATGAGCCCAGATGGCAAGCAGGTGATGGGGTCACTGACCATCTCCGCCGATGGCTCTTATACCTTCGGTCCTGCAGCTGGTTTCAATCACGACGAAAGCCAGCTCAGTCAGGTGGTGACAGCTCATCTGGTGGATGGCGATGGCGATCGTGCAGACAGCACCCTGACCCTCAATCTGCAGGATGAAGCGGTGCACTTTACCGTCACGGCGGCGATTGGCAATGAGGATCAGGGGGCGCAAGACCATAGGCAGGGTATACCTATCGACATGCAGCTCGATATTGGCGATTTCGATCGCGGCGAGCATGTGGATCAGCTCCTGATTCAGGCGCCCCCCAATGCCCATGGCACCTTCTATTACAACGGCGTTGCCCTCACCACCACGGCTGATGGCCTGTGGTTTATCGTGCCGCCAGCGGCCATGGTGACCAGTGACAATGTTCACTACACCACTCAGGGGGTGACCTTTGTGCCCTCAAGCAACTGGTCGAGCTGGAGCAATGGCAGTCAACCACTGCACTTCCAGGTGCAGCTGCAGGTCGGCGTCACCGAAGGCGCGGCACCTGCGGCCGTAACGGGCGAGCTGGCTGTGACGGTGCGCGGTGTGGCCGACAAGCCGATATGGGACACAACCAACACCACTCGCCACTATGACACCAATGAAGACAGCACAGGTATCAAGCTGGACGTCAAGGCGAGCCTGACTGACACCGACAACTCCGAGACGTTGACCTACCAGATCAAGCTGGAAGCGGGCAAGGGAACCCTGATGCTCAACGGTGCCGAGCTCAAGCCAAATAGCAGTGGCATCTACACCGTTTCGGCCGGCAACATCAACAAGGTGACTGTGGTTCCGGGCAAGGATTTCAGTGGTGACATTAAGCTGTCGGTGACGCCGATCAGCACCGAGAAGAACCCGATCGCTCAGGGTCAGGGCACGGCGCAGGGAGACAAAATTGATCTGGTGATCAACGTCAATCCGGTGGCAGATGACACCAAGCTGACCATTCGTGATATTCAGGGCAAGGAAGACACCAAGCTCGATCTGGGTAGCAAGATCTCCCTTGCCCATTTGGGCGACAAACTCGATGGCTCCGAGAGCATGTTCGTGCGCATCAGCGGCCTGCCGGCCGGTGCAACCTTGTTGCTGGGTGGCGCCGCCGTGGCGCAGAACGCGGCGGGTTACTATGAGGTTCCTTTTGATCGTATTGGCGAACTCACGCTGCAACCACCGAAAAACAGCAACGTCGATTTTGATCTCACCATCAAGGGGGTGGTGAAAGACACGGCGACGTTGACCGATGCCAGTGGCCAGACCCATACCGTGGTCAACGAGAAAGAGACCGCTGGTCAGACACTTCATGTGGATCTGGTGGGGGTGGTCGATCAACCTCACTTTGAACTGGGTGGTACAGGCTGGGTGTCTGAAGGCGCTGGCTATGCCATTACGGTGGCCGAGGATGGCAAAGCGCCGCTCAACTTCAAGCTGGTGTCCGGTGAACTGGCGGAGACCCCGTTAGACAGCTCGGAAAGCCTTAACCTGGTGCTGAGTGGCCTGCCGGAAGGGGCCAGGGTATTTGATGCCAGCGGCAAGGAGCTGATGCTCACCTTTGCCGGACTCGATGCTCATGGCAAGCCGACCTATCAGGTCGATGTGTCGGATCTTGGCAATCTGGTGATCCAGCCGCCCCACAATAGCACGGCGGATTTGAACCTGATCGCCAAGGTGGTGGTGACTGAAAACGACGGCGACAGCAAGAGCTTCGATGTGCCGCTGCATATCAAGATTGAGCCCGAGATCGACGCCACCGATTACAGCAAGACCAGCCATGGCCTTGAAGATCAGTTTGTGGTGCTGGACTGGCATCCGGTGTTGAGCGATGGCGCCGAGAAGGTGACGCACCTCAGCCTCTCAGGCATCGAGCCCGGTTACGAGATCTGGATCCGGGTGGGCGGGGTCGATACCCAGCTCACCGTGAACAGCGGTACGGTGGACTTGAGTGACACAGATCTGCGGAGCCTGTTAAACGGCGGCCAACTGCTGGTGAAAGCGCCGGAAGATAGCGACAGGGACACCACCATCCAGAGCCATGTCACCGTGACCCAGCATGATGTGGATTCGGGGGCCGTGGCCCAGAAGGTGATCGACGGCAATCTGCACGTCGATATTCAGGCGGTGGTCGAACCCGATGGCGAGTTGCAGATAGACAACCCCCTCCTCTTTGGCTTCCTCGATCAACCGGTGGATCTGGTTGGGGCATTCAGTTTTGACGACCGCGATCCCAGCAGCAGTGAGCGGATCGACTATCTGGTGATCAGCGATTTGCCCCCGGGATTTGTCGTTAATGGTGGTATCAGTGATGGTAAGGGCAACTGGACTGTTCCGGCAGGCAATCTGGGCAATTACAGCTTGCAGGCGCCGGATGGCTTTACCGGCCGGGTTAATTTCAAGGTCAGTGCTCGGATTCTGGACTACAGCGATGACGGAGATATCAGTGTTCCCGTGGTTCGTGAAATGCCCGTGTCGGCAATCTTCATCTTTGCCAATGCGACCGATGAGAAGGCAGCCCAGATCATATTCCAACCTGCTGCCGTAGTCGGGGTTGAGGATCATGTTGTCGATCTCGGGGCTCAGCTCAAGTCGCAGATTGTGATTGCGAGCCAGGACAGTAACCACGATGAAGTGAGTATTGTCATCACAGGGCTCCCGCCGGGAGTCACTCTGCAGGGGCTCAATTACGACTTCGTCAATGGCGAATACCTGATCAAACTGCCGACCAGTCTGAGTGGTCTGGAGAATTTGACATTGGGGTTACCCACTGATTACGCCGGCACACTCAATCTGAACGTGCGAGTCGTTAATACCGATACCACCAGCGGCGATACCAAGCTGGTCGAGAAGCAAGTCACTCTCTCCATCACTCCGGAAGTAGATATCAATGGTGGCCAGGATGGTCAGCCCGAGCTGACGCTGCAGGTCAAGGATGTGAACGGTCAGCCCAGCAACCTGGAAGACACCGAGATCCACCTCGATCTCTCGGTCAAACTGGCTGATATCAGTCCTAGCGTGGCTGACGGCGGTCTCGAGACGGTGGAGGCGGTGACCATCACCGTCGATCCCAAGTTCGGCTATTTCCTGGTCGGCAACCAGCCACTGACCACCCTGGTGGTCAACGAAGTGTCGGCGCTTAAAGATCTGGTGTTTGTGCCCAAAGAGCACTTTAGCGGCAAGGTGCCGCTCGATATCCAGGTCGATATTCTCGATACCGCCACCACCGGCACGGCGCAAGCCAGCTGGAACGGGCATGCAGAATTTGAGATCAAACCGGTCAACGATCCGGCCCAGCTCACGTTGCACAGTGTCACGGGGAGCGAGGATGGCACAGTCAACCTCGGCGGGCTAGGCGCGACCCTGATCGACAATGATGGCTCCGAGCAGATAGTGGCGCTGCAGATCAAGGGGGTACCGGATGGCTTCACCCTGTCTGCTCCGGCGGTCAACAATGGCGGCGGCGTCTGGCAGATCCCGGTGGGGACTGATTTCTCCAAGCTTACCCTGATCCCGCCAGCTGACTTCAGCGGCACCGTGGAGCTGTCGCTGAGTGCATTTACCCTGGACAAGGGGCTCACCATTCCGCTCGAAACCAGTGGCAGCTTTACCGTCACCGTGACGCCGGTGGGGGATGCCATCATCGCCGATATTCAGGATCAGGCGAGTGGCACCGAGGGGGATGTGATCACCCTGGATCTGGGGCTGGAGACCCGGGATACCCAGCCAACCGGCGGCAGTGCGGGTAATGTGCATGAGAACAAGCCCGAGCAGGTGCGGGTCACCATCGAAGGGGTGCCTGATGGTGCCCAGATCCGCTTGCCAAATGGCGTGGCGGGGACGGTTATTGATCTGGGTGGCGGTCGCTGGCAGGTGACCACCGAGGGGGGCAAGCTTGGCGCTGTCGAGTTGGTGACCAATGATGCCAACGGTGCGCTGGATCTCAAGATCACGGCCCAGAGCCTCGACAACGGCGCCCTTGGCCCCGAGGTCAATGGCACCATCCGTGTGGATGTGAGCCCGGTCAACGATGCGCCAATCAACGTATTGCCAACGACCCCACTAGTTGCAGTGGAAGATCAGCCCTTCGTCATCCACGGCTTGCAGGTGAAAGATGTGGATGCGGGCAGCAGTCCCATCGAAGTTCGTCTCTCGGTCGAGCATGGCACCCTCAACCTGATGGCGGGCAGCGGGGTGACGGTGACCGGCAACGGGAGCGGGATGCTGGTGCTCAGCGGTCCGCTGGATGCCATCAATGCGCTGCTGTCCGGTGGGGTGACCTATCAGGGTGAACAGGACTTCAATGGTCAGGATCAGCTCACCATGGTGACCAATGATCTTGGCAATAGTGGTAGCGGCGGCGCGCTGAGCGATACCGACGTGGTAGCTATCGAAGTGCAGCCGGTCAACGATGCCCCGGTCAATCAGCTGCCTGGCAGCATGACGGTGAAGGAGGATGGCTCCCTGTCGCTCTCCGGCGTCAGCGTGAAGGATGTGGATGCAGGCAGTGCGCCAGTCTCCATGGTGCTGCGGGTCGAGCATGGTGTGCTGACCCTGCTGGGCGCGACGGGGGCCGTGGTGGTGCAGGGGGCGGGTACCAGCGAGATCTCCCTGGTGGGGTCGCTGGCCGATCTCAACCAGTTGCTGGCAAGCAACCTGCACTATGAACCGGCCAACGATTTCTGGGGGCAGGACACGCTCACTGTCACTACCTCTGATCAAGGCAACAGCGGTGCTGGTGGCCCGCTGAGTGACACCGATCAGGTGGCCATCACGGTCACGGCTGAGCCGGATATGCCGAATCTGACTGTGGATCAACATGCGTTCCATGCCTTGCAGGGGGCCGTTATCCCTCTTGGCATCAACGCCAGCGTGGTGAATCCGGCCACCGGTGAGCTCTCCATCCGCATCAGCGGTCTGGATGGGGCACAGGTGCAGGACGAGCATGGCCAGAGCGTCGGTCATGCCGATGGCAATGGTGACTGGCTGATCCCGGCCGATCACTCGGTTCCGCTCTTCTTCAGCGGTTTTGGTGACGGTGAGCATGTGTTGGGGATCAGTGCCGAGTCGAGTGTTGGCGGTTCAACCGTCAGCACGCCCCTTGAGACCATCACGGTGCACGGCCAGAGTGGTAATGAGCTGGTCGGTTCCGATCAGGGGGATTGGTTGTTTGGCTCCTCCGGTGATGACCGTCTGCTGGGGGGCCATGGCAACGACATCCTCACCGGCGAGGCTGGCAGCGATCTCTTCGTTTGGCAGCACGGGGATGAGGGGAGTGAAAGTCAGCCAGCGATCGATACCATCACCGACTTCCATCCGGAACAGGGGGACAAGATCGATCTGGCCGACATGCTGCAAGGGGTGAGCGGCAGCCATGTCGATGATCTGCTCAATCACCTCTCTGCCTCGGTGACCACGGGGAGCAATGGCCTGAGCGATGTGAACCTCTCGGTGGCGCCAGCCGGGGATGGTCATGTGACCCAGCAGATCACTCTGAAGGATGTGGATTTGACCAGCTGGAATCTTAGCGGTACTTCGTCCCACGATATCCTGCAGAGCATGCTGGAAGATCAACATAGCCTGATCATCCAGCACCCCTGATAGTGGGTGTGAAGCGTAAAAAAAGAAGAGCCGGCAATTTGCCGGCTCTTTGTTTATCTCTGCATGGATTGTTTTTTATACGGCCGCAAGGGCCGGGGGAGTCAGGCCAGCGCCTGGGCCAGCAGGTGGATCGGATGTTCACAGCGGAAGCTGGTGCTCATCTCGATCTGCCATTTGCAGGTCTCGCAATCGGTGATCACCAGATCGGGGGCCAGGCGGTTGATTTGATCAAACAGCCCTTCGCCGATGGTCTGGCTGGTTTCGTAGTTCTCCGACTTGAAGCCGTAGGTGCCGGCGATACCGCAGCACTGGGACTCCAGTACTGTCACCTTGACCCCGGGAATGGCGCGCAGCAATTCGAGGGTGTAGATGACGCCCCCCATCTTCTCCATGTGGCAGGGGGTGTGGTAGGCGATGTGCAGATTGAGCGGCTTCATCGCCGGTTTGTTGCCCTTGTAGAACTCGTTCCACAGGAAGCGGGTCACCAGCGAGATGCGATCGCGCACCTTGTGGTTGTCCTGTTCCAGCAGGTGGGGATATTCATCGCGCAGGGTGAAGCCACAGGTGGAGGAGGTGGCCAGCAGTGGCATCTCGTTGCCGAGCAGGGAGTTCTCCATCTGCTGGATGTTGAAGGCTGCCTGCTGTTTGGCCTTGTCCATGAAGCCGTTGGCAATCAGCGGCACGCCGCAGCACTTCTCCCGCTCCAGCAACTGCACGCCGATGTTCATGGCGTTGAGCACCTGCACCAGCTCCTTGCCGAGCTGCGGGTGGTTGTAGTTAACGTAGCAGCCGTGGAAGTAGGCGATCTGGCGCGCATAACAGGCCTGAGTCTCTTTCTGCTTCTTGTACCAGCCGCGGAAGGTGCCCTGGGAGTACTTGGGCAGGTCGCGGTGGGAGGAGACCCCCAGCGCCTTGTCCAGCACCAGTTTCATCGGCTTGAGGCCGGTGGTGAAGTTGACCACGGGGGCCATCAGGGTAGACATGCTGCCCATCAGGTCGGTGTGGGAGAGTACGAACTCGCGGATCCCCGGTTTGAAACCGCTGTACTGGTGCTTGGCCTTGGCGATGATGTCGCCGATGCGCACCCCGCTCGGGCAGGCTACTTCACAGCGTTTGCAGTTAGTGCAGTGCTTGAGGGCGCTGTCGAACAGCTCCGGGCTTTTGATCCGCAGCCGCTCCCCATCCGGGCCCGCCTGTTTCGGGCCAGGGTAGGCGGGGTTGGCCTTGGCCACCGGGCAGTAGGCGGTACAGACGGTGCATTTGATGCACTGATCGAAAGTTTGGTTGGCGTGATCCAGTAGCATGTCAGTTCTCCTCCCGGCGATGATGAAGACACGGGATATGGGACAAAGTAATCATTGGGCCGCGCCCAGAATATGGCCGGCAGCCTGCCAGCCGGTGGCAACGGCGACACCGGAACCTGACCCCTCTTTGATGGGGTCATAGTGCGCCAGCACGCTGCCAGCGCCGTAGAGGTTGACCAGCGGCTTGCCACCGTGCAGCACTCTGAGCTTGTCGTCAGTCTTGACCCCGAAGCCCATGAAGGGGTGGTGGTCAAACAGGCGTCGACCGGCCCAGGCATCACGCTCTTCCAGACTCAGCACATCGGCATCGAAGATGGGCTCGCGGATGCCGCGCAGACGGGACTCCAGCCCGCGACTGAAGAAGCTGCCGGAGGCGAGCACGAAGTGGTCCGCTTCAAACAGCTGATCATCGCCATTCTGGCTGTGCACGCCGATGACGCGATCACCCTCGTAGCGGGCGCCCAGCACCCGTTCACTGGTGAGGAAGGTGCCGCCAAGGGCCATGAAGCGGCGCTTGAGTGCCTCCTGCATCCGCATGCCGATCAGCGACGGCGGCATGGTGGCCACCTCCTTGATGGTGCAGCCGGTGCGCTGCTCCAGCTCCGCCAGACGCGGGCCGACCAAGCCAAGGGACAGGCAAGCAGGCAGCACGATATGGCGGCAGCCCGGTTCACCACACTCCAGTACCATGCGGCTGATCTCGCGGGCCAGGTCCGCCACCAGATGGTGCTTGTCACAGAGACGGGCGATATCGGCGGAGCGAAACTCGTGGGGGTTGCGGCTGAATTCCGCCAGCTGGGGCAGGCGTACTTCGCCGGTCAGAATGCGGCAGTGGGCGAAGCGGGGATGGGTCGCCAGATTGGCGGCCGCCAGCGCCGGATGAAAGTCGCGAAAGCCCTCGAGGGTGGCCAGCAGCAGTACATCCGGGATCGGCGTATCGGTGACGCAGGCACAGGTATCGGGGGAGAGCCAGGTGCGTTTGAGGGTGCCGATGGGGGTCAGGCGCTGGTGGTTGGTCTCGTGGCGCACCAGCGGCAGCCCCTGCTCGGCGCAGTGGCGCTGCAGATCGGCGAGGCTCGCTTCGATATTTTGCATCCCCACCTTGCTATAGGGGTGATCCGGATGGGCTGCCATAAAGGCGGGCAGGGCGGCGCGGGGATCTCCCTCGCTCTCCAGCAGATCGATCGAGCCGGAGGAGAAGTGCAGCGCACTCTGGCCGGAGGCCATCAGCAGGGTCTTCTGGCCCGCCTCTACCAGCCGCAGGGCGGCCGAGAGTCCCGCCATGCCACCGCCGATAACGATATTGTCAAACTTCATGACGGCTCTCCTTGTGAGTGGTCTCGCTGGTTGGGCCGCGAGGCGTATCGGCAACCAACTGCGGCGCCGTCCATTCTCCCAGGCCAAACAGCCCTTCGTAGATCCAGTAGGTGAACTCGGCCTCGCGCAGGGCATCGCCCCACAGGACGGGGCGGGTCCCCTTGTAACGCTCCTCGAGGAACTGGCGCAGCATGACGCAGGCCTGACGACCGTCAGCCTTGCCATACTCCTGCATCAGACCAGCGGCGCGATAGGCACACAGCTCGCCCTGACAGGGCCCCATCCCCAGACGGGTGCGGCGGCGCAGGTCGATGAGGTTGTCCACATCCAGCTCGCGCAGGGCATATTCGATTTCGCCCGCGGTGACCATTTCGCACTCGCAGATGAGGGCGTTGGCCTTGGGGTTGTCACGGAAGAAGGCGATAACCCGCTCGCCGTGGCGGTATTGGGCAGAGCCTTCGACCGGCACCGAGAGGCCGGGAGCGGAGACCTTTTCCGGATCCCGTGAGCCGGGCAGGCTCAGTTCGGCGGTCTGGCAGTGCTTGCTGTTGCCGAGCTTCTTGGCCAGCAGATCGGTGGCCCACTCAGCCATCAGGCGGTAGGTCATCAGCTTGCCGCCGGTGATGGTGTTGAAGCCCTTGAGGCCATCGCGCTCGGCGTGATCCAGCAGCACGATACCGCGGCTGATGTTGCGGCCGGTGTCGTCACCGTCCACCGCCACCAGCGGGCGTACCCCAGCGTAGGCGCGTAGCAGACGGGTGCGGGCCATAATGGGAGCGAGCTTGATCCCTTCGCGCAGCAGCACCTCGACCTCTTCGGGTTCGACGGTGAGCTGGTCAATCTTGTTGTAATCGATGCGACTCGACGTTGTACCGATCAGGGAGATGGTATCGCCCGGCACCAGAATGTCGGCATCCGCCGGTTTACGGGCGCGGTTGAGCACCAACTGGTTGATGCGGTAATCCATGATGAGCAGGGAGCCCTTGGCCGGGAACATGCGGATGCCGAGATCGGCGTATTCGCAAATTTGCTGGCCCCAGATGCCGGCGGCGTTGATCACCTCCTGACACTCCACCTCGAACGCTTCGCCGGTGCGGGTGTTGATGGCTTTGACCCCGTGCACCCGATCCTGCGTGCGCAGCAGCCCCAGCACCTTGCTGTGGGTGAAGATACGGGCGCCATGTTCTTTCGCGTCCAGCACGTTGGCAGCGGCGAGGCGGAATGGGTCGACCGTGCCATCCGGCACATGGATGGCGCCGATCATCGCCGGGTTGGCGTTGGGTTCGAGCAGCAACGCTTCGCGGGGATCGAGCTGGCGGGTGTCGATACCGGCCAGGGCGCAGGCATCCATAAAGGTGCGTTGGAAATTGATGTCATCTTCCGGCAGGGTGAGGAAGAGGCCGCCCGTGTCCTCGACACAGTGGCTGGCAATCCGCTTGAGGATGCGGTTTTCCTGGATGCATTCGCGGGCGGACTCCTGATCCGTCACCGCGTAGCGAGCACCGGAGTGCAGCAGGCCGTGGTTGCGGCCGGTGGTGCCAGCGGCGATATCATCGCGCTCGAGCAGGATGCAGTCGATGCCGCGCAGTGCGCAATCGCGCATGATGCCAGCCCCTGTGGCACCGCCGCCTATGATGACGACTTGTGTGGTTATTCTTTTCATTGTTGCCCGTCTCATCTCTTCCAGATGAGGCCAGTGTGGCGCACTTCTGAGTGAAAATGTTTGATATGGGCCAAATTTGCGCTCGCAAACGCTCATTCGCTCGCGCGTTAATGAGCATTATGTGACATTTGTCACGCTTGCCATCGCATCGATTTGTCGGCCGGTGGCGAATGACAGGTACAAAAAAGGGGCATCGGATGCCCCTTGCCGCTGTTTGACGAGTCTGGTGGGTGTGTTACGCGTCAGCCACAGCACTTCTTGTGCTTTTTGCCGCTGCCACAGGGGCAGGGATCGTTGCGGCCGGTTTTGAGCGGCAGGGGATCGATCTCCCCTTCGGTGTAGACCCAGCGCCCCTGATAACGCACGAAGCGGGAGCGCTCATGCAGGCAGTGGCGCTTATCCCCCTCCAGAAACCAGGCTTTGAACTCCACTATCCCGGTTTCATCTTGCGGGCCGCCCTGGCTGGTGATGAGCTCGAGACCGTCCCAGCGGGTGTCGATGCGTGAAAGCTCTTCGGCGGTGAGGCCGCCGAGGTGGGCCGGATGCCAGCTATGGACCAGATACTCCCCCAGCCCGAGCACGAAGGCGCTGTAGCGCGAGCGCATCAGCTGCTCCGGGGTGTCAGCCACAGCGCCACTGTGAAGTGAGCCACAGCACAATTCGAGAGAAAGGGTTGAACTGCAAGGACAAAGATTCATGATTTTCACATTCTGGCCGATTTGTTTAAGTGAATTGTAACGAAAGGGGGGTTCGCCCTGCCAGCACCTATACTGATGAGTAGGCTAGGAATTCCAATAAAAACAGCTGCAAGGATGTGAAAGATGACGCTAAAACAGAAAATCCTGTTACTGGGTGCAGTACCCGTACTGCTGATGGCCCTGGTGGTCAACCTCAGTAACTACATGGTCTCCAAGAGCGCTCTGGAGTCTGAGCTGGTGGTGGCGAGGGAAGATGCCATCAAGGAGCGCAAGGCGCTGCTCAGCAGTTACATCATGATGGCCAAAACCGCCGTCGATGCCGTATATGCCCTGCCGGATTCACCGGAAAATCGTCAGAAGGTCAAAGAGTTGCTCAGGCCACTGCGTTACAGCAGTGACGGCTACTTCTTTGTCTATGACTTTGAGGGCAACACAGTACTGCTGCCGACCCGTGCCGAGCTGGAGGGGAAAAACCGCTGGAACGACAAGGATGCCAAGGGCAAGTTGCTGATCCAGGACATTCTCAAGGTGGCCCGTCAGGGGGATGGCTTCTCCGAGTACTGGACGGCCAAACCCTCCATCGGTCGCGATGCCCCCAAGCTGGCCTTCAACATGGTGCTGGACAAGTATCAGTGGGTCATCGGTACCGGTTTCTATATCGATGATATCGACAACGATTTGGCCGCCCTGCGCGCAGAGCGCGAGAGCAACATGTATGCGTCGCTGCAGAGCAGCGTGCTGGTGATCCTGCTGATCCTCGGTATCACCCTGGTCGTGACGGTGATCGTGGG
Source organism: Aeromonas sp. QDB23 (assembly GCF_027707745.1). Lineage (NCBI taxonomy): Bacteria > Pseudomonadati > Pseudomonadota > Gammaproteobacteria > Aeromonadales > Aeromonadaceae > Aeromonas > Aeromonas sp. QDB23. Next base: position 26,829 of record NZ_JAPCJA010000033.1, on the reverse strand, counting down.
TAACCGGGTGACCAAACCGCTGGCGGATGCGGTGTCGGCGCTCAATGACATTGCCGACGGGGAGGGGGATCTGACCCAGCGCCTCAAGGTGCAGAGTCAGGACGAGATTGGTCAACTGGCCAGCGCCTTCAATCGCTTCGTCGAGCGGATCCAGTCGGTGGTGAGCCAGGTGGGCGAGACCAGCAATCACCTCTTTAGCGCAGTTGAGAAGCTGCACAATCTGAGCGAACACTACGATCATCAGATGCAGGGCCATAGCCGCGAGACCGATCAGGTGGTGACTGCGGTGACCGAGATGAGCTCCACCGCGCAGGAGGTGGCGGCCAGCGCCTCCAATGCCGCGACAGCAACCAGCGATGCGGCCCGTGAGTCTGACGCGGCGCGCGGTGTGGTAAGTGGGGCCATCAACAGTATCAACCGGCTGGTGGGGGAGGTGCATACCGCCTCCGGTGTTATCGAGCAGCTGGCGCAAGAAACCGCCAAGATTGGCTCCGTGGTAGAGGTCATTCGTGGCATTGCCGAGCAGACCAACCTGTTGGCGCTCAATGCCGCCATCGAGGCGGCCCGGGCTGGTGAACAGGGGCGTGGCTTTGCGGTGGTGGCGGACGAAGTGCGCTCGCTGGCCGGTCGTACCCAGCAGAGCACCAAGGAGATCAACGAGATGCTGCAACGGCTGCAGGGCGGGGTGAAGCAGGCGGTGGATGTGATGCAGGCGAGCGAGGATCGCAGCCAGGAGACGGTGCAGGAAGCGGGACACATCGCCAGCTCCCTCGACAGCATGGTGATGGCGGTCAGTACCATCAACGACATGAACATCCAGATCGCCACCGCCGCCGAGGAGCAGCATGCGGTGTCGGAGGAGATCAACAAGAACCTGGTAGCCATTCAGCAGATCGTCAGCGAGCTGACCGATGCGGCGGTGGAATCCAACAGCACCACTCGCGATCTGGCCAATACCGGCGACAAATTGCGCAAACTGGTCTCCCAGTTCCGTTATTGATCCTGTCAGGGCCCGTGATGACAACCACAAGATGTGGTCTGAACTCCGGTTCAGGCCGCACTTTATTTGGGGATTGCACAATAATGTGTGAAAATTGGCGGCCCCTGTGTCAGCCCTTAATCCATATCCTATGAATGAGATCGTGAAAGGCAGTATCGACTTGATCCGGCAGCTCAACTACGGCCTGGTGTACGCCAGTCTGGAGGAGCACAAGGAGCTGTCACGTACCGATCTCTCCCGCCTGACCGGCCTCTCCCCTGCCAGCATCACCAAGATCACCCGTGAACTGCTCGATGGCGGTCTGGTGGTGACCTGTGGCGAAAGTTCGGTGGGGCGCGGCCGTCGCCAGACCCTGCTGCGCATCAACGAGCGCCGCTTCCAGTTTCTCTCCATGCGTCTTGGTCGTGGCTACGTGGATATGGCGCTGTTCGACTTTTCCGGTCGCTCACTGGCTCGCCAGCGCCACCTCTTTACCGAAGAAGAGCGGGCCGATCTGTTGGGCAGTCTGGTACACGCCATCAAGGTGTTTCTGCCGAAAAAGTCCCTCAGTCTGGCCTGTATCGCCCTCTGTCTGCCGGGTCAGGTGGAGCGTCACTCCGGCATGGTCAAGCACTTCCCCTTCTACGATCTGCGCAACTGGCCGCTGGGGCCCACGCTGCAACAGGCGTTTGCCGTGCCGGTGCTGGTGAGCGGTGACGTGCGTACCTGGATCCAGGCCGAGCGGGAGTGGGGGGCTGCCAAGAATTGCGCCGATGCGGTGCTGGTGTTTGTCCACAACGACATCGGGGTCGGCATGGTGGTCAACGGCCAGCTCATCGAGAGCGAGAATGCGCTGCTCGGGGATCTCAGCCACCTGCAGCTCGAGCCCTATGGCCAGCGCTGCTACTGCGGCGGCTTTGGCTGTGCCTGCACCCTGGTGACCAATCAGGCGCTGGAGGCGCAATACCGGGATCTGCGCGAGCGGATGCAGGAGCACGACTTGCCCGAGAGCGTCACCATCCGCGAGCTGTGCGAGCTGGCGCTGGCGGGCAACAGCCTCTGTCAGGATATTCTCCATCAGGCGGCGGGCCGCCTCTCCAAGGTGCTATCCAACCTCATCTGCCTGCTCAATCCGGGCAAGCTGCTGCTGGGGGGCGAGATCACCCGCGCCGATCGGCTGCTGTTCCCCATGCTGCACCAGTCGCTGGCCAGCCAGTTGCCCGCCGAATATCTGGTTCGGCTGCAGATTGAATCCACCCACTTCTACGAAGATCCCACCAAGCCCACCTCGGTGCAGGTGCACAAGGCGCTGCGCGATGGCAGCCTGTTGCTGGAGCTGCTGCGCAGCTGTCAGGAGTCGTAAGGCAAGAGAGTTTGGCACTGTGTCTGGCGAAAGGGGCAGGGATTGCTGTTCCGCCAGCGCGTAACTGGGTACAATCTTGCGCTTTTCCGGCAGCGCCCCTGTTATCGGGGCCTGTGGCCCGTGACATGTTGGCACTGCCGCCGTTCCTGTTTTGACTCCAGTTGTGAACCTAAATGAAGCCTGTTCCTGATCACGCCGTCAACCGCCTGCGGGCCTGGCGCAAGAGTATCTCTACCCGACCGTTTCTTGCCCGTGGCGGCACCCTGGCCCGCTGTCCGGCCTGTCAGCTGCGCGAGGACTGGTGTGCCTGCGAGTGGCGCCCCGAGCTCAAAGCCGAGGCCGGTTTCTGCCTGCTGATGTATGACAGCGAGCCGATGAAGCCCTCCAACACCGGTCGCCTCATCGCCGATGTGTTGCCGGATACCACCTGGGCGTTTCTCTGGTCACGTACCCAGCCCCATCCCGAGTTGCTGGCCTTGCTGGCCGATCCTGCCTGGCAGCCCTATGTGGTCTTTCCCGCCTGCGAGAAGGAGCCTGCCCGCCTGACCGGTGAGGTGACGTTGGCACCGGGCAAGAAGCCGCTCTTTATCCTGCTCGACGGCACCTGGCCGGAGGCGCGCAAGATGTTCAACAAGAGCCCCTATCTCGACGGATTTCCGGTGCTCGCCATCAAGCCCGATGCGCTCTCCACCTACGGGATGCGAGTGGCCAACTGCGATGAGCACCTCTGCACCGCCGAAGTGGCGGCCTGTGTGCTGGAAGTTGCGGGGGAGCTCAAGGCGGGGCAGGCGCTGCAACACTGGTTCAATCTGTTCAGCAGCCGCTACATGGCCGGTCGGGTCAGCCGTTTCCCCAGTGCCGATGAGGATCATCTGTGTGAGGCGCTGGCGGCCATCAAGGAAGCGGAAGTCCCGTCCCCCGCGCTTTAACGGGCCCTCTGAGGGTTGGGGCAGGGGCGTGGCAGCGCACATCAATGAAAATCAGGAATCAATTGGCTGCCACTGTTTTGTTAGATTCATGGTCAGTGGCCCGCTAGGATAGCTGACAGTCTGTGCAGCCCCTGCACAACGTCGTTTTGGTTATCTCCGGTTGTCCGGCCCCTTCGGGCAACCCACTCTCGTGAGGTCTATGGATGGAATTGGAACTGGTTACCCTGTTTGCCCTGTTTGGTGTGGCGCTCGTCGCCGGCTTTATCGATGCCATCGCCGGTGGCGGCGGCCTGCTGACGGTGCCAGCGCTGCTCGCCACCGGTATGCCGCCCGCGCTGGTGCTCGGCACCAACAAGCTGCAGAGCAGTTTCGGCTCCTTCTCCGCCACCTGGTTCTATGCCCGCAAGGGGCTGTTGGAGTGGGCCATGATCTGGCCTGCGGTGATCTGCACCTTTATCGGTGCGGCCATCGGCACGCTGGCGGTGCAGACCATCGATGCTGCCATTCTCGAGCGCCTGCTCCCTTTCCTGCTGATGGCTTTTGCCTGCTACTTCTACTTCTCGCCGCGGGTGAGCGATGCCGAGAGCTCCCGCCGTCTCACCCCCATGCTGTTTGCGCTGCTGGTGGGGGGCGGTGTCGGCTTCTATGACGGCTTCTTCGGGCCGGGCACAGGATCGTTTTTTGCCATCGGTTTCGTGGCGCTGGCAGGTTTTGGCATGGCGCGTGCCACCGCTCACACCAAGTTGCTCAACTTCACCTCCAACATAGCCTCCCTGCTGTTCTTTGCCCTTGGTGGCAAGGTGGTGTGGAGTGTCGGTTTTTGCATGGCGCTGGGGCAGTTTATCGGCGCCCGTTTTGGCTCCAAAATGGTGCTCAAACAAGGGGTGAAGCTGATCAAGCCGCTGCTGGTGACCGTCTCGTTGCTGATGTCTGCCAAGCTGGTCTGGAGCCAGTATCCCGAGCTGTTTGCCTGGATCTGAACCGCGGGGAGTGGGCAACAAATTGGATGTTTACGGGGCCCTTGGGCCCCGTAAACATCTGGCGGGTTTACACAGTTAGCGCGGCGTGTCGCTGCAGTGGCGAAAGTGTTGCTGCAGGGCGCTGACCAGCTGGGCAATCCGCTTGCGCTTGAGACTGCTCTGCCGGTAGACCAGATGAAGGGGGCGGCCCAGTCCGGGCAGTGGGCGGGCCATCTCCCCCTGTTCTCCTATCAGCCCCAGCAGGCCAGCGGGCAGCAGCACAGGGCCAATGCCTGCCTTGGCGAGTTCGATGAGCGCCAGATAGGAGTCGAGCTCCATGGCGGGCTCCAGCCCCATCTCTGCCAGCGGTTCGCGCAGGTAGCGGTTGGAGGGGTTCTCCAGATCCATGGCGAGGATCTTGCGCCTGCTCCCTGAGCTGGCTGGCGGCAGGCTCTGCTGCGCCTCGCCAACCAGATAGAAGGGCTCTTCCATTAGCAAATCGGCGCCGAGGCCGTGGCCGGGAGGGAGCCGACCGGCGCAGATGCCGAGCAGGGCATCACCGCTGCGCACCCGCGCCAGAATGACCGGAGTGTGGTGGGTGGAGAGGGCAAGATGGGGATCGCGGCCCAGATGGTCGCGCATAAAGTGGGCGAGGTAGCCCGCCAGCAGGGTTTCGGAGCAGGCGATGGGGAGGGGGCTGTGATCCGCCAGATCCTGGCTATCTGCCAGCACCCCCTTCATTTCGGCCAGACTCGGGGCCACTCGCTCAAGCAGCTCATGGGCCTGCGGGGTGAGCCGGATCTGGCGCCCCTCCGGCTCGATCAGCTTCTTGCCAAGGCGCAGCTCCAGCTGGGCAATCCGCTTGCTCACCGCCGACTGGCTGATATAGAGGCGACTGGCCACCTTGGCCATGGTCCCTTCGCTCGCCAGCAGGCTCAGCGTCTCCAGCCCTTCCAGTAACATCTCGCCCTCTCGTGTCGCCATCATGCATATCGAATGGCGCTACCTTAGGGGCTGACGGCCTCAGGAGCAAGGGTCGTTCGCTGCCTTGACCGGGCGAATGTGCCATTCGCTTAAGGGCGGCGCGAAGATCACCAGATTGCCAATGAGGCTCACCACCACCCCGACCACCGAGACCGGCTGCCAGACAAAGCCTTCGTAGAAGGTGGAGAGAGTGAGCGCCACCAACGGAAAGAGCACGGTGGCGTAGGAGGCCTTGCTGGCGCCGATGCGCCCCACCAGGGTCAGGTAGGCAGTAAAGGCGATCACTGAGCCAAACAGCGCGAGATAGACCATGGCCGCCAGATAGTGGCTGTCGGTCGGCACTACCAGTTGCTGGCCGAGCAATGTGACCCAGCCCAGCAACAGCACCACGCCGTAAACCATGCCCCAGGGCACCAGTTGCAGTACGTGATAGCCGTGGCGCTGGCCCCGGGCCGAGACCAGATTGCCCAGCGAAAAGCAGAGGGTGCCGCCGCAGGCGAGCAGCAGCCCCTTCCAGCCGTTTGCACCCAGTTGCGCATCCGCCAGCACCGGCCAGAACAGCAGCAGGGTGCCCAGGAGCCCCAACAGGGAGCCTTGCAGCCAGCGCAGGGTGGGGCGCTTGCGCTCGAACAGCCAGAGGTTGAGGCCGTTGAAGATGCTGGCACTGGCGAAGATCACCGCCGACATGCCACTCGGGATGTAACGGGTGGCGTGGTAGAAGCAGAGAAAGTTGGTGGAAAAGAGCAGGGCACCGAGCAGTGCGGCGTAACGCTGGCCGTGCCAGGGGAGGCGTGGGAAGCGGCCGCTGGCGGTGAGCAGGGCAAACAGTGCCACCGCCGCCAGCAGGAAGCGGTAGAGCACCGACACCTCGATGGGGATGGGGCCAAGTTGCCAGGCGATGGCAATCCAGGTACTGCCCCAGATAAGCACGGTAGCAAGATAGAGCATCAGGTTCATCATAGTTCCGGTACAGTTCCGGTGAGTCAGGGAGGATATGACCCACTATGGGGCGAGTCCTGATGGCTGGATTGCACCATCTTGCGGTTTTTCATCGTCCTGCGCTGTCATCTGCGGGCACGGTCGGTAAGATGGATGGCAGGCGGGAGAGCCGCGCAAATAACCGGAACAGGTGGCAGGGGCGAATGAAAACAGCAGGGGTATTTGATGCACTGGTCAGCACCGGCGCCCGGCTGGAGGACGCCTGCTGGCTCGAACCCGGGCTCGGGGTGGCCAGCTGGCGCAACTGCTATGACCAGACCCGCTATCACAAGCCGGGTCACCACACCCTGAGCGTCTATCTGCAAGGGGGCGAGCAGACCGAGCGGCTTGATGGACCGGGTGGCCACGGCGGCACCGGCAAGGTGTGCATCATGCCGGATCACCACAGATCCGAGTGGCTGGTGCGTGAAGAGTTTCGCTTCTTTCATCTCTACTTCACCCCGGCTCACCTCACCCGTATCGCCGAGGAGGTGTGTGACAAGGAGGGGCGCCACCTGCAACTGGTGGACAAGACCTTTATCGACGATCCGCAGGCGGCCGGGTTGGTACAGCGTCAGCTGATGCAGCTGGAGTGGCAGCACGGGGTCGATCGGCTGGCGCTTTCCCACGGCGCCTGGATGTTGATCCTCCACGCCTATCGTCACCACACCGAGGAAGCTCCCGGTTTGCCGCCTCTACGCGGCGGGCTGGCGCCCGTGGTGATCAAGCGGGTGCAGGAGTATCTGCAGGCCCATCTGGCCGATTCGGTGACACTGGCAGAGCTGGCCCAGCAAGCAGGGCTGAGCGAGTACCACTTCGCCCGCATGTTCGGCCAGAGTCTCGGTTGCCCGCCTCACCGTTATTTGCTGGGGCTGCGGCTCAAACGGGCCAAACAACTGCTGGTTGGCCCGGAGCCGCTGGCCAGCATCGCCAGTCAGTGCGGCTTCTCTTCCCAGGCCCATTTTGGCAACCGTTTTCGCGAGGCGTTTGGTTTGACGCCGGGGCAGTGGCGGGCGCAATTGTCATCTTCCTGTCACAGATAACCCTGAGACTTTGGGCAAAAGAGGTGTACTCTCTACCACTTATCCATTGAAAGGAATGCCCATTGAATTATCGCAAACGTCAAACTCGTACTCGTCACCTCTGGTTTAGCCACTGGAATGCTCCGCAAGATCGCACCGCTGTTGTTACCCCTCCCGAACCTGCAGTGCCTCACAGTTCACGTTGAAATCCCCCCGCCTGCGATAGGATTTTTCCGGTAATTTTGCCACTATTGCCCTATCACAATGATGTGGACATGGCCGGATGTTTCTGGAACGTATTGAAGTCAAAGGTTTTCGCGGCATAAATCGCCTGTCGCTCGGGCTGGATCACACCACAGTGCTGATCGGCGAGAACACCTGGGGTAAATCGAGCCTGCTGCGCGCCCTCTGGTGCCTGCTGGGGCAAAATGCCGAGCCCTATCAGTTCACCGCCGAGGATTTTCACCAACCGGAAGATCCCGAACTGGCGCCGGCGCGCCACCTGCAACTGGTGCTCACCTTCAGTGAGCACAGACCCCAGATGTGCCAGCACTCCCGTCGCCTGGCTCGTCTCAGCCCCTCCTGGGTGCTGCATAAAGACAAATTCCACCGTATTCACTATCGCGCCAGCGCCGAGCTGCAGGCGGATGGTTCTGTGCTCACCATGCACGATTTTCTCGACGGGGTGGGCAAGAGCCTGCCCATCGCCAATGCACATGAGCTGGTCTCCATGCTGATCACCATGAACCCGGTGTTCCGGCTGCGGGATGCCCGCAGTGCCCGCAACGGGGTGGAGACCCTGCAGTGGGGAGATCTCTCCGAACATCGCCTGAGCGAGCTGGCGGACAAGCTGATCGACGAACCCCAGCGCATCGGCGAGCCGGAGCTCAAAGAGGCGCTGCAGGCGGTGCGCCAGCTGATGGATCACTACTTCAACGCATTGGCCCCCATCAAGAACAAGCCGCGCAGTCAGCGCGACATCATCAATCGCCCCATGACGTTGCGCAATCCGGGCAACCTGCATACCCTGCTACGCCGCGCCGACAACCGCGCGTTGCAACTGGCGATGGCGGGGATGGCGGCCACCCTGCTGCAAGCGCGTGGCAACCGGGAGCTGGAGGAGGGGGCCCGTCCCATCATGATCCTGGAGGATCCGGAGAGCCGGCTGCATCCGACCATGCTGGCGCTGGCGTGGGGGCTGCTGGAACAACTGCCGGGCCAGAAGCTGCTCACCACCAACTCGGGAGACTTGCTCTCTTCCCTGCCGCTCAATCAGGTGCGGCGGCTGGTGCGCCGTCAGCAGGATATCCTCTGTCACCAGCTGGGGGGCGAGCGCTACAGCAGCGACGATCTGCGCAAGATCGCCTTCCATGTGCGGATCAACCGCCCCATGTCGCTGTTTGCCCGCTGCTGGCTGCTGGTGGAGGGGGAGACCGAGATCTGGCTGCTCTCCGAGCTGGCCCAGATCTGCGGTTACAGTCTGCGGGCCGAAGGGGTGCGGATCATCGAGTTTGCCCAGTGCGGCCAGTCGCCGCTGATCAAGGTAGCGCGGGACTTTGGCATCGAGTGGCACCTGCTGACCGATGGCGACGAGGCGGGGCTCAAGTATGCCGCCTCGGCCCGTGGCCAGCTCAAGGGCGAGCGGGAGCGGGACCGACTGACCCAGCTTCCTGCCGCCGACATCGAGCACTACCTCTATCACAACGGCTTTGAAGCTGTGTTTCGCCGCGAGGCCGGGGTGGGCGGGCGCGCCATGTGGAGTGCCAGTCACATCATCAACAAGGCGATCCATCACCGCAGCAAGCCGGGGATGGCGCTGGCGGTGGTGGAAGAGGCGGAGCGGCTCGGTGCCGAGCATATTCCGCCGGTGATCCGCCAGATGTTTGCCCGGGTGGTGGCGCTGGCCCGCGGTCAGGGCTGAAGCCTGCGCCGCATCCCGGCACTATGGGTATGGCTGCCAGCAGGGCGCCCTTCAAGGTGCATTGTGCTGGCGGCCAGTGCCCCGGATTGTTTGCCTACGATTGTTTGTCGTGATTGGGGATAGCAGCCGGTTTGGGTATACTCGCCCCCTCTCTGGCGCCCCGGTGGCGCACCTCGAATCTTTACTGCTGGAGGCGTCGTGTTCGTCCAACTCCCTTTTTGGCTCTTTCCCCTCACCGGATTGATGGCGCTTGGCGCCCTGATCGCCCTCGGTATCGTGCTGTGGCGCGGTGATATCTGCCCCGGCCAGCGCTCGCGCATTAGTCAGCAGATCTTCTCCATCTGGGTCATTACCGCGCTCTCCTTGATGCTGGCGGTCGAGGCCAAGGCGGCCAGCTGGCTGATCTGGAGTGGTGGTGTAGCACTGGTGCTCGGGGTCGGCTTGTCGCTGGCCCAGTCACGGCTGGAGGGTAAGCGTTCAGTCCCCTCAACGCTGCTCTGGCTACCGGCGTTGCCGCTCGCTGTCTATGGCTTCGGGCTGCTGCAACTGCAAGGCTGGGTGAGCGGTCTGCTGCAGATGGCGATGCTGGGGGCGGCCTTTGCCCACCTGATGCTGCTACGGGCCCGTCATCGCCTCAAGGCATTCAACACCCTGTTGCCGCTGGCCGGTCTGGTGGGGGCGATGGCCAGCCTTGTCTGGCTGGCGGTGCTGGTGGGCTGGCAAGGGGGCGAGGCCAATCTCGATGCGCTGATCCCGGCTGTGGTGACCCAGGCTGCCCTGCTGGTGGCCTCCCTGCTGCTCTGGTTCAGTCCGCTCTACTTGCAGCGTGATACCGCGCCAGTGGTGGTCTCCACCTCCCTGTGTGGCCTGCTGATCGCCCAGATTGCCGCCACCAGCGTGTTGCATCAGCTGGTCTGATACCTGCGCTGAAAAGAGAAAGCCCCGAGCCTTTGCTCGGGGCTTTTGCCTATCTGGCTTGCCGGTATCGCAGCCATCCATTAGCAGCAATCCATTAGCAGCAATCAAGCCGCAGTTATCTATCAATAGAAGTCGTCGGCCCCACAGATAAAGAGGCAGCTGCTGCGCGGTTGGGCGAGATACTCCCGGGTCAGCCCTTCTAGCGGCATGCCGAAGGTGCAGATATCTTGCGGCGAGGGGAGGGCCGTATCGAGGATCCGCCGCCAGTAGCCGCCAACCCCCTTGGGCGGGCTCGGCAGATTGAAGGTGAGGGGCTCCCAGTAGGCGTTGAACAGCACATAGAGTGCCAGCTTGGTTTCGCTCGACAGCGCCGACATCGCGATGGCGTGGGAGTGGGGGCTGAAGTCCGGTTGTCCGGCGTTGACCCCGTGCCAGCAGATCTCGCTGTGGCGCAGGATCTCGGTGAGCGACAGCGGCATGCTCTCCTGCTCCGGGCGCTGGAACAGGTGTTTGCGGTACTGGATCAGCTCCTTCATGAAGCGGAACATCTCCTGACCGCGGGTGCTGGGTAGCCAGTTCATCCAGCAGGTGGCGTTATCCTGACAGTAACCGTTGTTGTTGCCCCGCTGGGTGCGCAGCAGCTCGTCTCCCATCAGCAGCATGGGGGATCCCACCGAGAGCAGGGTCGCCACCATCATGTTCTTGGCCTGCCGCATCCGTAGGGCGTTGATCTGGGGATCTTCGGTGATCCCTTCATGGCCGTGATTCCAGCTGAAGTTGTGATCACAGCCGTCGCGGTTCTCCTCCCCGTTGGCCTCGTTGTGCTTGCCGTTGTAACTGGCCCAGTCCCACAGGGTAAAGCCATCGTGGCAGGTGACGAAGTTGATGCTCTTCTCGGGATCGGCGTGGTGATAGTGGTAGATGTCGGGGCTGCCGCACAGCCGCTCGACAAAGGTAGTGACGCTGTTGTCATCGCCGCGCAGGAAGCGGCGCACATCATCCCGGAACTGGCCGTTCCACTCACGCCAGCGGGCGCCGGCGAGCGACCCCACCTGGTAGAGTCCCCCCGCATCCCAGGCTTCGGCAATCAGCTTGATGTCGGCAATGTTCGGATCGGTATCTATGGTGCGCAGGGTGGGCGCATTGGCCTGCGGCTGGCCCGATTCGTCCCGCGACAGGATGGCGGCCAGATCGAACCGGAAGCCATCGACGTGCATCTCCTGACGCCAGAAGTGGAGGCTGTCCATGATCATCCGCAGTACCACCGGATGGGCGCCGTTGAAGGTGTTGCCGCAGCCCGAATAGTTGGTGTCTTTCTGGTTGTTGTCGAGGATGTAGTAGGCCTCGTTATCGATGCCGCGAAACGAGAAGACGGGACCATCATCACCCCCCTCGGCGGTGTGGTTGTAGACCACATCCAGGATCACCTCGATATTGGCGCGGTGCAGCGCCTTGACCATATCGCGAAACTCGGTGAGAGGGTCATCGCCGCAGGCGTATTGTGCGTGCGGGGCAAAAAAGGACATGGGGCTGTAACCCCAGTAGTTGGAGAGCCCCTTTGGCGCATCCTGGGGATCGAACTGGAACACCGGCAGCAGCTCGACGGCGGTGACGCCGAGGGATTGCAGATAGGGGATCTTTTCGATAAGCCCGAGATAGGTGCCGCGCAGCGCCGGATCAACCCCGGAGCTGGGGGATTTGGTAAACCCCCCCAGATGCAGCTCATAGATCACCGAGCGGGAGAGAGAGTGGGCGGGCAGCTTGTCTCCTTCCCAGTTGTAGTGACGGGTATCGACCACCCGATTCTTGGCGCAGCAGGCCAGATTGCTGCCGGGCCGGGCCGCCGCCCAGCGGTCGTAGTTGGCGCCCAGCTCGATGCTGCGGCCATACGGGTCGAGCAGCACCTTGTCGGCATCGAAGCGGGTGCCGCAGTAAGGGCGCCACGGGCCCTGAATGCGATAGGCGTAGCGTTGACCGACAGGTAGCCCTTCAATATGGATATGCCAGTAGTAGGCGGTGCGGTTGAAGCGGGGCGAGAGCGGGATCACCTCTGGCGTGCTGTCCTCGGCGCTGGCGAAGAGCAGCAGTTCCACCCGGCTGGCCAGGCGGGCCCAGATCGCGAAGTTGACGCCGTGGCTGTCGGGTGTGGCCCCCAACTGACGGCAATGACCGGCGGAGATGCGCATATTTTACCTACCCAAAATGAGGAGAGTTCAGCTTATTGAGTGTAGTGCCGGATGCCCTGCAAGGACTCGATTGCCTGAAAAAACAGCATGATGCTGCTAATGACCGCACTCTTTGTCCGATTAATCTACGAATAAACTTTTTTTGAGATATTTACTTGCAATCTGTGCGCTGGCGCCTATTATTGGCGACCTCAGACGCGGGGTGGAGCAGCTCGGTAGCTCGTCGGGCTCATAACCCGAAGGTCGTCAGTTCAAATCTGGCCCCCGCAACCAACTTTTTCGTCAGCAGGCGATTGTGCAAACAATCGAAAGCAGACAAACGCCATCAAGCTACTGCTCGGCTTGGGGGTGACAATTCGGACGCGGGGTGGAGCAGCTCGGTAGCTCGTCGGGCTCATAACCCGAAGGTCGTCAGTTCAAATCTGGCCCCCGCAACCAACTTTTTCGTCAGCAGGCNNNNCAGGTCGGTAGCTCGTCGGGCTCATAACCCGAAGGTCGTCAGTTCAAATCTGGCCCCCGCAACCAACTTTTTCGTCAGCATGGGATTGTGCAAACAATCGAAAGCAGACAAACGCCACCAAGCTACTGCTCGGCTTGAGGGTGACAATTCGGACGCGGGGTGGAGCAGCTCGGTAGCTCGTCGGGCTCATAACCCGAAGGTCGTCGGTTCAAATCCGGCCCCCGCAACCAACTTCTGATCGTTCCCTTCTTGTATTGCTACTCTTTCTTTCATTGAACAATCATCCTTGATGCCCGTCGCCTGCTGGTGATTGCTGCTATTTCTGACGCTTTTTCAAGACCAAAACTGGTCGCATCAACCATTTGTTAGGTATCATCAGGTATCTCTTCATGGATGAGGCGCTCTCCTGTGATCACACCCTTCACCTATCTTCCCCCCGCTATCGAGAGTCAGGATGCCACCCTGGCCGAGGCCCTTGCCATGGGATTGCCGCTGCAGTTGCTGGTGATCGCCGAAGAGCAGAAAGAGGCGTTATTGGCACAGCCCCAGTTTGCCGATGTCAAAACCCTGCTTGCCCTCGGACAAAAGTCCCCCTTTACCCTGATGCATGGCAATACCCTGTTGCAGGTGGTGTTTGTGGCCAGCAGTGTGACGCGGGATCACCGTCTCTATAAGCAGGTAAGAAACTGGATAGCACCGCTGTCGGGGCTAAAACTGGAGCGGTTCGGTCTGCATCTGGAGGGATTTTCCCCTGCTGAACGAGTGATGCTGGCCGAGTTGCTACTCTCTGCCCTGTTGGCCGCCAATGTGCCGCTGCCGACCAGCAAGAGTCGCAACGAGAGCGGTTGGACCTACCAGCAGATCATTGTCTCTCCCGCGGTGGTGCTTGATCTGGCGCGCCTTTACAGCGAGGCGGGGGGCAATGGATTGGCTCGTCATCTGGCGGTGTTGCCCGCCTCCGAGCTCACTGCCGCCAGCTATCGCGAGTTCGTCAGCCAACTGGCGCAAGATGAGGGGTGGCTGTGTCAGCATTATGATCAGGCGCAGTTGGCCGAGCTGGGGGCGGGGGCGTTTCTGGCGGTCGCCCGTGGCTCGGAAGACAATCAGGGGGCCATGGTCAAGCTCAGCTACTACCCGCCCAAGCCGGTGCGCCGCATTGCGCTGGTGGGCAAGGGGATCTGCCACGACTCCGGTGGCTATAACCTCAAGGTCTCCGGCAGCATGTATGGCATGCATCTGGACATGGGGGGCAGCGCGGTGGCGCTGGGGGCCCTCTACGCCATCAGTCGAGCCCAGCTACCCTACGAGGTACACTGCTGGCTGGCCATTGCCGAGAACCATATCGGTCCTCACGCCTATCGCCCCGGCGAGGTGGTGACCGCCATCAATGGCACCTCCATCGAGGTGGTCGATACCGATGCAGAAGGGCGCATGGTATTGGCCGACACCCTGGCGATGGCCGTGCAGGATACCCCGGATCTGTTGATCGACTATGCGACCCTGACCGGTGCCTGCAAGCGGGCGCTGGGTAGCCGCTACAGCGGCGTTTTTACCAACCGCAGTGAGTGGCTGGTCTCGCTGGTCAATCTGGGTCAGCGCAGCGGCGAGCGGATCTGGCCCTTCCCGCTCGATGACGATTATGACGACAACATCGAGAGTGAATGGGCTGATCTGCTGCAATGCGCGCCGGGCAGTTCGCCGGATCATATCGATGCGGCCCGTTTTCTCGCTCACTTCGTGCCCGAGCAGACCCCCTGGCTGCATTTTGATTTGAGCGGTTTTCGCAACAAGGGGGGCAATGGGGTGGTCTCCAGCGAAGTGACCGGTTTTGGCGTGCGCCTCACTCTGGATCTGCTGGCCAGCCCGCTGGGTCGCATCGGCCGACATACCACTGATCCATCTGACTGATAACAAGGAGTTCTGTGAAACAACCAAGCTATGACTGGGTGCTGTTCGATTTGGATGAAACCCTGCTCGATTTCCCGGTCGCCGAGGCGCTGGCCCGAACGCTAACGATCTATGGTGTTGAGGCCGATGACGCCGCCATGGCGCAGTATCACACCATTAACCACGGGCTCTGGCAGCAGTACAACGACGGCGAGATCGATGCAACTGCGCTGCAGCAGACCCGCTTTGCCCTCTTTGCCCAGCAGGTTGACGCCGATCCCATGGCGATGAACAACACCTTTCTGGCGCAGATTGTCGCCCTGAGCATGCCCCTTGAGGGCGTGCTTGATACCCTGCGGCAACTGCGCAGCAAGGTGCGGATGGGGATCATCACCAATGGCTTCAGCGTGCCCCAGCGCGGGCGGCTCGGCAAACTGGGCTGGAGCGAGTGGTTCGAGCCGCTGGTGATCTCCGACGAGATCCGGGTGACCAAGCCTGATCCCGCCATTTTCCAGCACACTCTCTCCCTGATGGGACAGCCGGATCCGGCCAGAGTGCTGATGGTGGGTGACAACCCGAAAACCGATATCGCCGGTGCGGCGGCGCAGGGGCTGGCGACCTGCTGGTACAACCCCGAGCGGCAAGCGGGCGACAGTGGGGCAACCCACGAAATTCACCACTTTTCCCATCTTGCCGGGATTGTATTGGGGCACTGAGTGCCGTGGTGTCTGATGGAATAAGGGTCTGTCGCGAGAAGCGGCAAGCGTGTGGCAGACAGAAACAGAGAGGGGAGCCGAGGCTCCCCTCTCTTATGGATGTTGAGGGGCTGATAGATGTTGGGGGGTGAACTGGTAGCGATCGAGGATCTGCCGATAGTCGGGGCTCTGTTTCAACTGATCGATAGCCTGATTGAGCCGTTGCAGGTGCGTCTCTGTGGTGCTCTCTTTGCTCAGTATCAGGTGAACCGGTGTCAGTTCGATACGCAGCAGAATATGCAGATCATCCGGTAGCTTCCCCTGATTGCGCCACTCCTGTAGCCCGTGGGGATCGAGAATAAATCCCTGGATCCGCCCCCCCTGCAACATTTTCAGTAGCTGCTCCAGCCGCAAGCGCATCTGCAAGCGGGGCTGCATGTCGGGTTGGGTCATCAATTGGCGGAAGGAGTCGCCGTAATCAAAACCTTTGAGCAGTCCGAGATGAAAGTCAGGGGTATTGGCAAGTTGGTCGAGGGTGGTGATCCCGCGCCAGCGTTCGGCATCCTGGCGGCGGACGACGATGACCGTCTCCTCTTCCCGATAGGGGTGGCTGAAGCGGGCGTATTGTTGCCGCTCGGCGGTCATATTGGCAGACATGCCAACCTGTATCGTGCCAAATTGCAGCTCGTGCAGCACGCGAGCCCAGGGCATTTCACTGAATCGTGCCTGATAACCGGCGCGCTGGAAGATGGCGTCGAGCAGTTCCACATCCAGTCCGCGAAGCTGCTGCTGTTCGTTGCGAAAGCTGAAGGGCTGCCAGTTGACCCAGCCGACGACCAATGACTCCTGTGCCAGCGCCTGGCAACACAAACACCATAACAACAAGAGTCGGTACACAACGCATCCCCTCGGGCAGGCTGATACGGTTGAGTATTGGACAGGAATGACGGAGTAACCAGTGCTGAGGGTTGAGCGGATGCACAGATGTGCATCCCTCACAGTTCGTGGGCGTGGAATCCCTTGCGATAGCGGGTTTCGCAGCGCGGGCAGCGTTGCAGGGTCGGATCCTGTTCCAGCTGTTCGATGGCCAGCGGCTCTTCACAATCTGAGCAGAGGCCGTAGATGCCCAGATCCATCTGGCAGAGTGCCGCGTCGATCCGCTTGAGGCGGGCCACGCTCTGCTCTACCTTCGGCAGATCCAGGCGGCTGGTCAGTTCAACCAGTTGATCCTGATCGCAGTGACCGACCTGCTCGGCCCACTCGTCACGGCGGCAGGCTTTCAGTTGACCGATCAGCGTTTCTCGTACTTGGGCCCAGTCGGACAGCAGGCGATTACGCCAGACAGTCAACTGTGCTTGCGTCATTTCACACACATTATCCCCCACAGGACAGACGACAGATTCGGGGCAGTATAGGGACCCGATAACTCTATCAAGATGATATGCGTCAAGTTAAACGTGGTTAGCCGTGGCTTTTGGCCGCTTGCAACAGGGCATCGCGGATGGGGTCGGTCTCTTTGAGTACCCTGATCTCCTGAAACAGCAGATCCGCTTCGGGATATTCCCGCTTGAGGTAGCTGAACCACTGCTTGATGCGGCTGGGGTAGTAGTCGGCTTTTTCGCTGGCCAGATCCTGCTCGGTGTAGCTCACCATCAACTGCAGCACCTCGGCCCAGCTCATGTGCGGGCAGCCGGTTTTCATCACGTTAGCCAGATTGGGCAGGGAGATGGCGCCGCGCCCGACCATCAGGGCATCGCAGCCGGAGACGCTGGCGCAGGTGAGGGCATCCTGATGATCCCAAATCTCGCCGTTGGCGGTGACCGGGATGGGCAGGGCGCGGCGAATGGCGTCCACATACTCCCAGTGGGCGGGGGCTTTGTAGCCTTCGCGCTTGGTGCGGGCATGGACGGCCAGCTCGTTGGCGCCCCCCTGGAAGACCGCCTGGGCGTTCTCCAGATAGAGCTCCTTGTCATCGTAACCGAGGCGAATTTTGGCGCTCACCGGCAGATGGGCGGGCACTGCCTCGCGTACCGCCTTGACGATGCGGTAGATGGTCTCGGGCTCTTTGAGCAGCACCGCGCCACCCTTGCTCTTGTTGACCGTGGGGGCGGGGCAGCCGAAGTTGAGATCGACGCCGGGGGAGCCCAGCTCGATGGCGCGCACCGCGTTCTCGGCCAGCCACTCGGGGTGTTGCCCCAGCAACTGCACCCGCACCGGAGTGCCTGCGCGGGTTTTTCCATCTTGCAGCAGTTCAGGGCAGAGGCGGTAAAACACCTTGGCGGGCAGCAGCTGATCGACGATCCGGATAAACTCGCTCACGCAGAGATCGTAATCATTGACGGAGGTGAGAACCTCCCGCATCAGGTGATCCAGTACCCCCTGCATGGGGGCCAAAATAACGCGCATAACGGCTTTCCGACGAGAGTGGGGAGAAAAAAGAGCGCAGATTGTAGTGGGGTTGCGCCCCGCTGTCAGCACCCGCTCAAACTCTGTTAGGCTAGAGGGAGATAAATCACGCAAGGAGAAGGAATGAAGCGTTGGTGTCTGATGGCGCTCGGGTGGCTGGCATTTGCCACCGGTATCGTGGGCATTGTGCTGCCGCTGCTGCCAACTACCCCCTTCATGTTGCTGGCTGCCGCCCTGTTTGCCCGCTCGTCGCCCCGTTTTCATCGCTGGCTGCTGACCCATCCCTGGTTCGGCCCGCCCATCGTCGATTGGCAGCAGTATCGCGGTATTCGTCGTCAGGCCAGACGGCGTGCCATTATCTTCATTTTGCTCACTTTCTCGGTGTCGCTGGCGGTGGTGCCACTGCTGTGGGTCAAGGGGCTGCTGGTTGTCATAATGGTGATCCTGCTCACCTGGTTAATGCGGCTGCCGGTGCTGGAGCCAGTTGCAATGGCGAAGTGAAGTCCCTAAGCTATTGCAGCAATAATGCTATGGAGTCGGCCTGTCATTTTTGCGTGACAGGCTTTTTTATTTCCCGCAGAAGGGAATTGAGAAAAAATGGCCACCCCTGGGTCAAAAAAATAAGCGGTCAACACATGAATCCGGAAACCCTGAAATTTATCGAAGCAAGCATCAAGACCATTCCCGACTATCCGAAGCCGGGCATTCTGTTTCGTGACATCACCAGCCTGATCGAGAACGCCGAAGCCTTCAAGGCCACCATCGATCTGCTGGCCAATCATTATCGTGATCAAGGGATCACCAAGATTGTTGGTACCGAAGCCCGTGGCTTCATTTTCGGTGCACCGGTTGCCTTCGCCATGGGACTGGGCTTCGTGCCGGTCCGCAAGCCGGGCAAGCTGCCGCGCGACGTGATCGAGGAGTCCTATGCCCTCGAATACGGCACCGACACCCTGCAACTGCACACCGATGCCATCGTGCCCGGTGACAAGGTGCTGGTAGTGGACGATCTGCTGGCGACCGGCGGTACCGTCGATGCGACCGTCAAGCTGATCCGCCGCGCCGGTGGTGAGGTGGCCGATGCGGCCTTCATCATCTCCCTGCCGTCTCTGGGTGGCGATGCCCGCCTGACTGCCGCTGGCATCAAGGTGCTCTCACTGGTTGAACTGGCCGGCGAGTAATGCCTCTTCGGCCCGATCCTCTGCATCGGGCCAGCATGCAACCGATGCCCTTGCGGGCATCGGTTTGAAAATCAAGCGATCCCTCCCGCTCTGACCGATAGCCGATACAGCCAGCCCGCCATTTGTGTTAGCATCCGGCCTCAATGCCTTGTCTTCCCTGCATGATGGATTTATGAGCTATCAGGTTCTGGCGCGTAAATGGCGCCCCCATACGTTTGAACAAGTGGTAGGCCAGCAACATGTGCTGACCGCCTTGACCAACGCCCTGGATCAGGGACGGCTGCATCACGCCTATCTGCTGAGCGGTACCCGTGGGGTCGGCAAGACCACCATCGCCCGTATTCTGGCCAAGAGCCTCAACTGCGAGCAGGGGATCAGCAGTCACCCGTGCGGTGTCTGCGATACCTGCCGCGAGATCGATCAGGGCAACTTTGTCGACCTGCTGGAGATTGACGCGGCGTCCCGCACCAAGGTGGAAGATACCCGCGAGCTGCTCGACAACGTGCAGTACCGTCCGGCCCGCGGCCGCTTCAAGGTCTACCTCATCGATGAAGTGCACATGTTGTCGCGCCACAGCTTCAACGCGTTGCTGAAAACCCTGGAAGAGCCGCCTCCCTATGTGAAGTTTCTGCTGGCTACCACGGATCCGCAGAAGCTGCCCATTACCATCCTCTCGCGCTGTCTGCAGTTTCATCTGAAGAGTCTGGATCAGACCCAGATCGCCAAGCAGCTCGAATGGGTGCTGGATCAGGAGGGGCAACCCTTCGAGCCGCGCGCCCTGCTGGCACTGGCCAAAGCCGCCGACGGCAGTATGCGCGATGCCTTGAGCCTGACCGATCAGGCGCTGGCCCACGGCAACGGCAGCGTGCGCCTCGAGAGCGTGCTGGCGATGCTGGGCACGCTCGATCACCGCCATCTGCACCAGCTGCTGGAAGCCATTTTGCGGCAAGATGCCCCTGCGACCATGGCCAAGATCACCGAGATCGCCACCCTGGGCCCCGATTTTGATCAGCTCCACGCCGAGCTGGAAGGCTTGCTCCATCGCATCGCCATGGCGCAGCTGCTGCCTGCCAGCGTGCAGGAGCAGGGGGCGGATGCCGATTCCCTGCTGCAACTGGCCAAGGCGATGAGCCCGGAAGAGGTGCAGCTCTGCTACCAGATCGTGCTGGGTGGTCGTAAAGATCTGCCCTGGGCCCCCGATGGCCGCACCGCGCTGGAGATGACCTGCCTGCGGATGCTCGCCTTCTCGCCACGGCGCGATGCCCTGCATCCGGCCAGTCTCACAGCATTGCCCCCGTCAATGACGAGCAGTGCCGCGCCGGTAGCCTCCTTGCCGGGAAAGCGCCCGGCCGCTGAATCGGCCGCACTGGCACCGATCAGCGGCGCCGTGCCCGCGGTTGATGCCTCCCTGCCTGCGATGGTGGATGACACTGCTAACGCTGCCAACAGCGAGGAGGAGGCGCAAGCCGCCGAGCTGTTCAGTCAGCAGGATGAGCTGCTGCGCGAAGCGGCGGGCATGGGTTATCAACCCGAACCAGCTCTGCCAAATGTGCAGCACGATGTACTTGCGCACTCAGCCGCACAGCCTGCGGATGATGGCGAGCGTGCCGCAGCCGATACTGACTATTCCCGTGGCGACTCGCTGACCGCCCCCTTCGATCCCGCGCTCGAATCGATAGCCGAACTGACAGTCGAGCCGGTCGCTGCCCCTGAAGCCGTTTCTGCGGTATCGAGCATGCAGAGCCTGCTGGGCAAGCGAAATATGCTGCGCAGCCGCCAGCGTGGTCAGGATGCGCCGGCGGCGGCCGCGCCGCGCGCGGTGCCGGTTGTCCCTGCTCGCCCTGTAGCGCCCGCTGCTGCTCCGGTCGTCACCCAACAGCCAGCCCCAGTCAGCCAACCGGCCGGGCAGGGGATGGCGGCGATGGGTCACTATGATGATCTGCCGCCGGTGGATCTCTATGGCGACGGTTACGAGCCACAGGGTGACAACGGGGAATACGAAGAGTACCTCAATCAGGGCTTTGCCGAGCAGGCACCGGTGATGAGCCACGCGCCCGTCACGGCTTCGGCCCAGCCAACCGATCTGCCACCCTGGGATCTCGACGGGCAGCCCAGCTATCGACCCGGCGAGCGCAGCGCCACGGCGCCTGCGGTGACGCCCGCCCCAGTGCCCCAGCCGGTCGCCCCCGTTGCGACCACTGCGGTGGCTGCTGCCCCGGTGGCGCAGAGCGAGCCCGCCCAGCCAGTGATGGAGACCATCGACTGGGATGAGCTCGAGAGCGATGAGGAGCCGCAAGAGGGGGAGGCGACCCGTCTTATCCCTTCGTCACTGCTCAATGGTTGTGGCGACCCTTGGGCCGAGTTGATTGCTCACACTCAGGTGGGTGGGCGGCTACGCCAGCTGGCCATCAACTCGGTGATGACGCAGGAGGGGGATAAGGTACTGCTGACCCTCAAACCCGAGCAGCGCCATCTGGTGAGCGACAAGGCGCGCGCCGATCTGGCCGAGATCATAGGGCCAGCGCTGGGGCAACCGGTGCAGGTCGAGGTGACGCTCGGCGTGGTGCCTGACAAGGAGACCCCCCTCGAGATCGAACACCGCCTCTATCTCGGGGTGCGCGAGCAGGTGACCCGGGATCTGGAGCAGGATCCCAACGTACAGTTTTTAGTTCAGCGGTTTGGTGCCGTGCTTCATCACGAGAGCATCGAGCCCCTCAACCGCTAAATTCCGTGGCCGGGAGCTCGCTTCCGGTTGAAAAGTAGTTTGGCTGTCCCCATCTAGGACAGACAAGCCCACAGCCCGGCGCTGGATGCCGGATTTCAAGACGAGAGACGACATATGTTTGGTAAAGGTGGAATGGGGAACCTGATGAAACAGGCCCAACAGATGCAAGAGCGTATGCAGAAGGCGCAGGAGCAGCTGGCTCAGATGGAAGTGACCGGTGAAGCCGGTGCTGGCATGGTCAAGGTCACCATGACCGGTAGCCACAGCGTCCGTCGCATCGAGATCGACCCCTCCCTGATGGAAGATGACAAGGAGCTGCTGGAAGATCTGGTCGCCGCCGCGTGCAACGATGCCGTGCGTCGTGTGGAAGAGCAGAACAAGACCAAGATGGGCGAACTGACCGGTGGCATGCAACTGCCGCCAGGCTTCAAAATGCCCTTCTAAAGCGACTCTCCCCGCGCATTCTTGCTCCCTTGTCGCTGGCCATTCGGGCCACGGCAAGGGGGACGGCAGAGAGACTTAAAGACGCAGCCGTTATCGCCCAGGCGATACGCTGCGTTTTTTTATGGGCGCCGCTCAAGCCCTTGCCTGCCTGCTATTGCTCACCCGCCACCGAGCGCCGTCTTTTGTCGATCGCATCTGGTCGCCCGTCCTTAATCGAAAAGCCTTGTTCACTTCACCCTCCCTTCACATCGGGATGGAGAATGGGTGGCTCGTTCAAGATGAAAAGGAGTGCTTGAGGATCATGACAATCATGATGCGTACCGGTGCCGTGCTGGCGGCCATGGGCGTGTGCTGTCTGGTGGCTTTTGAACTGATTGGTTCTACCGTCGGTGAAGATGGCACTTTGCATGAACCCTTCGGCTTGATCCCCATCGGTTTGTTGCTGCTCGGTGTGGCGATCTTGTTGCTGCTGGCCGGGGTAGTCAAGGGAGTGTGGCTGCGCCATCACGGCCGCACATAACGCCTTGGGATGGTGGACGAGGCTGCGGGATGCCTGATCCAGGCATCCCGCTGACTACCACTGCGCAGGAGGGAGGCAACCGTACATCGAGATGAGCAAAGGTGTGCTCGGTGATCTCATCGGTATGGGGTCTGGCCGGGCAACAGCCAGATGGGTTGTAAAAGGGGTGGCTTTCGCTTATTTGGCGTGCAGAAACAGCTCTTCAATGGACATCGGGGTGCTGAAGTAGTGCGTCACGGCATTGGCGAGATAGGGCAGCAAATCATCCCCCCGGATCTCGTCTGCCAGCCGGGTGTCCGGCTCGGCCTTGAAGCGGGGCGCATGCACGGTTTTGCCCTGATTTTCGAGGAATTGGGCAATCCCTGCCGCTGACGCCGTCGCCCACTGGCGATGGGGGGGCATGGAGGCAAATTTCAGCAAGGGTTCTTTGGTGTTGTCAATCATCGGCAGGTTCATCGCAAGCTCCTCGGTCATGGAGTGAATATCATACAGCTCGAACCTGAACGAATCCTTTTTAGCCCGCGAAAACGATCAGGCTTATCGACTATTCCGGTTTGGCGGGATTGGGCGGGATCGGCATAATGGCGGCTTGCCGTATTGAGGAGATTGTATGAAATATATCGGAGCCCATGTCAGTGCGGCCGGCGGGGTGGAGAATACCATCGCCCGCGCCCAGGCCATCGGGGCCAACGCGTTTGCCCTCTTTACCAAGAATCAGCGTCAGTGGCAGGCGGCCCCCTTGTCGGAGGCCACCATCCGCGCCTTCAAGGCCGCCTGTGACAAGGCCGGTTTTCTGCCAGAGCAGATCCTGCCCCACGACAGTTATCTCATCAATCTGGGCCACCCCGATCCCGATGGTCTGGCCAAATCCCGCGACGCGTTTCTCGACGAGATGAAGCGCTGCGAGCAGCTGGGGCTTTGTTATCTGAACTTCCACCCCGGCAGCCATCTCAAGCAAATTCCCGAATTGGCCAGCCTCAAGCTGGTGAGCGAGTCGATCAACTGGGCGCTGGAGCGCAGTGAGGGGGTGACGGCGGTGATCGAGAATACCGCCGGGCAGGGGACCAACCTCGGCTGGTCGTTCGAGCAGCTCGCCACCATCATCGAGGGGGTGGAGGACAAGAGCCGGGTCGGGATCTGTTTCGATACCTGCCACGCCTTTGCCGCCGGCTACGATCTGCGCACCGCCGAGAGCTGCGCCGCCGTCTTTGCCGAGTTCGACCGCACGGTGGGTTTTCACTATCTCAAGGGGATGCATATCAACGGCGCCAAGTGCACCTTCGGTAGCCGGGTCGATCGCCACCACAGCCTGCGGGAGGGCAATCTGGGGGAGGCGGTGTTCCACCACATCATGAATGATGATCGTTTCGATCGCATTCCGCTGATCCTCGAGACCATCGACGAGTCCATCTGGGGCGAGGAGATCAGCTGGTTGCGCAGTCTGGCAAAGTGATAGTCAGCGAGCTATGATAGTAAAACCAAAACAACTGTTGCCCCAGAATCCATATTATGGCTTCATGTACCGGATCTTTAGCGGCAACCAATTGAAATAGATATAAAAAAGGCTTCGTTTGTGATCTGATTTTATCGCCAAACAAAATCAACACGCGCGAAGCCTATGACCATTATTAATGCTAATCACTATCTGGAGCAACTCCTGGCTCCCGTCGTACTCGAGCGCATTGCTCGACTCTGCAAGTTTTGTCTGCGTCAGCGCGCCATTACCCCTGCCATGCTCGTCCCTGCACTGTTGCGGGCCATGGGGGCGACCAGGTCAATGACATCGCCGGTTTACACCGTCATTTCAATGCCTTGCAACTGGTGAACGCGCATCAGGTTTCCTACAAACCGTTTCACAATCAGCTGCACTGGTTTACTCCCTTCTCCCCTCGCGGGAGAAGGGCTGGGGATGAGGGGGCCGGTAACTGGGTTAACGGAAATAAGAGAGGGAGGACAATGCCTCCCTCTCTCTTGCTGAGGTTTTCTATGCCATTAAGAGGCCATCAACACGCCATCAGATATCCACCTGGGATCCCAGCTCGATGACCCGGTTGGGCGGGATCTCGAACTGATCCGGCGCGCGCAGGGCGTTGCGTTGCAGCAACATAAAGAGCTTGCCGCGCAGATAGAGATACCAGGGGCGGTCTTTCATGATGAGCGACTCGTGGGCCATAAAGAACGAGGTCTCCATCATCCGGCAGCTGAGCCCCTCGGCGTTGCAGCGGTGGAAGATCTCCTCCACGTTCGGAGTCTCGCGCCAGCCGTAGCTTGCCACCACCCGCCAGAAGGTGGGGGAGAGCTGCTCGATGCAGACCCGGCGCACATTGTGGACGTAGGGCACATCCTCCACCCGCAGGGTGAGCAGGATGATCCGCTCGTGCAGCACCTTGTTGTGCTTGAGGTTATGGAGCAGCGCATGGGGGATCACATTGACCACCCGCGACATATAGACGGCAGTGCCGGCCACCCGGGTCGGCGGGGATTTTTCCAGCGAGGCGATCATCGGCTCAAGGGAGTTGCCGTGCTCGTTCAGGCGGCGAATAAGCTGGAAACGCTCGCTCTTCCAGCTGGTCATCACGGTGAACATCACCGCGCCCAGGGTGAGCGGCAGCCAGCCGCCGGAGAAGATCTTGGCGAGGTTGGCGGCAAAGAGCGGCGCGTCGATTGCCAGCAGCGCGGCGAACAGCGCGGCCACCAGATACTTGTTCCAGTGCCAGCTGTTCTTGGCCACCGAGCAGGAGAGGATCGAGGTGAGCACCATGGTGCCGGTCACCGCGATGCCATAAGCGGCCGCCAGATTGCTGGAGTGCTCGAAGCTCATGATGACGATCACCACCGAGATATAGAGCATCCAGTTGATGACCGGAATATAGATCTGGCCGGACTCCTGCTCGGAGGTGTGCACGATGCGAATGGGTGAGAGATAACCGAGCCGCACCGCCTGCCGGGTCAGCGAAAAGACCCCGGAGATCACCGCCTGCGAGGCGATCACCGTCGCCATGGTCGCCAGTATCAGCAGCGGCAGCAGCGCCCATTTTGGCGCGAGCAGGAAGAAGGGATTGGCAATGGCCGCCGGATTATCCAGCAGCAGCGCCCCTTGCCCGAAGTAGTTGAGCACCAAGGAGGGCAGCACCACCATAAACCAGGCGAGGCGGATCGGGTTTTTGCCAAAGTGACCCATATCGGCGTAGAGCGCCTCCACCCCGGTGATGGCCAGCACCACGGCGCCGAGGGCAAAGAAGGAGGTGGTCTGGTACTGGATAAAGAAGCGCACCGCCCAGATGGGGTTGAGCGCACCCAGCACCTCGGGGTTGTGGATGATGCCGCGCAGCCCCAGCACTGCCAGCGTCATAAACCAGATCAGCATGATGGGGGCAAACAGCTTGCCCACCATGGCGGTGCCATGTTTCTGGATGGCAAACAGCAGGGTTAGCACCAGCACCGAGAGGGTGACGATATAGGGGTCGAGGGCGGGGGTGAGAATGCTCAGACCCTCGATGGCCGACATCACCGACATCGCCGGGGTGATCACCACCTCGCCATAGAAGAAGCTGCCGCCAATCAGGCCGAGGATGATCAGCAGCGGCGTCCAGCGGGTGGAGGCGTTGCGGGTCGCCAGCGACATCAGGGTGAGAATGCCACCCTCGCCGGCGTTGTCGGCCCGCATCACAAAGGAGAGGTACTTGACCGACACCACCAGGATCAGCAGCCAGAAGATCAGCGAGAGAAAGCCGAGAATGGAGGCCGGCTCGACGCCGAACCCGAATTGACCTGACAGGCACTCGCGCAAGGTATAGAGCGGGCTGGTGCCGATATCGCCATAGACTACGCCAATCGCCGCCAGCATAACGCCGGGAGTGGCTTGTTGTTTATCACAGTTCATGAGTTCATCTTGTCAGTTTGATGTTTACACGTTTGCCAACGCACAGTTGTCCGACCTATCAGGAAAGTCGTGATATTTAATCGGGAGAGAATTAATGGATTGCGATGGGAAAGGGCGCTAACGAAATAGTGATCTGCTTGTCATGGAACACAGTCTGTTCATCTGTCATTAAGCTTATAATGACACACACTCTGCGGGACTATGCTCAGTTATAAATAATCAAAAGTTCAATTTGAGTAAGAGAATTAATTATCCGGCGATTGAAATTGGCAGCGATAATGCAGGCAACTGTTTGTTTTATCTAGTGAAGTGTCATGTACAGGATCTTTAGCTACAACCAATTGAAATAGATAGAAAAAAGGCTTCGTTTGTGATCTGATTTAATCGCA
>NZ_JAPCJA010000032.1:0-56151 GCF_027707745.1 Aeromonas sp. QDB23 | reverse complement strand
AACCCTCACACCCGGGGGGCACTAACACCTGAAGCTAGCGCGTCTACCAATTCCGCCACCTTCGCACATTCGGGTTTTCTAGTTGGATTTACATGCTGCTGAATCAGCATGGCAGTATTGGTGCGAAGAGAGGGACTCGAACCCTCACATCCGTGGGACACTAACACCTGAAGCTAGCGCGTCTACCAATTCCGCCACCTTCGCATCACTGCGGAGGGGGATTCTATAGAGTTTTGGGGGAGCGTCAACAGCCAAAGGGGACTTTTTTCGCTGTTGACGCCCAAAGTGGCGCCAAGGGTACAAAACTTCAGCAATTAGCCGACGTTTGGTGCTCAGTAACGGCCCAATGCGCTCTGATACATCAGCTCATACTGGGTGACAGAGTCAGGCCAGTTGAAGCGGGTCTTCATGGCATTGTGCTGCACCTTGGCAAAACGCTCCTTGTCCTGCAGGAAATAGAGCAAGCTGCGGCGCATGGTATCGAGCAGGATGGCGGCTGTCGGATCGTTGAAGCAGAAACCGGTGGCCCGCTCGGGATCGGCATCCCAATCCACCACGGTATCTTTCAGACCCCCTACGGCGCGCACCAGCGGCAGGGTGCCGTAGGCGAGGCTGTACATCTGGTTGAGGCCGCAAGGCTCGAACAGTGAGGGCATCAGGAAGAAGTCGGCACCCGCTTCGACCAGATGAGCCAGCCGATCGTCATAGGTGTTGATGAAGGCGAGCTTGTCCGGATAATCCCGGGCCATGGTTTGCAGTTGCGTGGCGAGCGCAGGATCGCCAGAGCCGACGATCACCACTTGCACTTGATGGTGGAGGAATTTCTCCAGCGCAGGGAGCAGCAGAGGGACACCCTTCTGCTCGGTCAGGCGGCAAACCATGCCGTAGATCGGCAGATCTGCCACGGCCAGTCCCGCTTCCTGCTGCAGACTCTGCTTGCAGATCTGTTTGCCAGCCATGTTGTCGATGCTGTAGGTCGCAGGCAGGAACTCGTCGAACTCCGGATCCCAGTCTTTATAGTCGCAGCCGTTGAGGATGCCGCACAGATCGGCCGCCCGCTGCTGGAAGATGCTGGCCATGCCGTGGGCGCCGAGGTGAGTCAGCAGCTCCTGGGCATAGTTGGGGCTGACCGCATTGATCTTGTCGGCGTAGAGCACCCCGCATTTGAGCAGATTGACGTGGCCGTAGTCATAGTTGATGCGGCGTTCGTAGTCGGCGATTTCGGGCATGGCCCAAAACTGCTCGCGGCCGAACACTCCCTGAAACGCCGCGTTGTGAATACTGATCACGCTGCGGGTCTGCTGGAAGAAGGGGTTCTGAGCATGGCGGGTTTTCAGCAGCAGCGGCAGCAGGCCGGTGTGCCAGTCGTTGCAGTGGACGATGTCCGAGGCGAAGCCGAGCTGCTCGCAGGCATGGAGGGCCGCCGCCGAGAAGAAGGCAAAGCGCTCGCCGTTATCCGGATAGGCCTGATTGTTCTCGGCGTAGAGCTGGGGACGATCGAAATACTGCGGGCAGTCGAGCAGATAGACGCAGACGCCATCCAGCTCCATCTGGTAAATGCGATAACCGATATCCGGCAGCCCCGGATGGGTGGGCAGCCAGCGGGACGCGACCAGTTTGGCCTCATCCCGTCGCTTTATCGTCTTGTAGAAGGGCAGCATGATCCTGACATCATGTCCCTTCTGGGCCAGGTACATCGGCAGGGCTCTGGCAACGTCTGCCAGGCCCCCGGTCTTGACCAGCCCCTCAACTTCCGAGGCAACAAACAGGATTTTCAGTGGGTTAATAGCCAACTCTTGCTCCCTTAGGTACCACCACGATACCGCCTTCGGATACGGTAAATCGCTCTCTATCGTGGTCGAGATTTTCACCGATAACGGTGCCGGGCGCAATTTCAACGTTTTTATCTATGATCGCGCGCCGGATGGAGCACCCTTCACCAATCTTCACATCCCCCAGCAGCACGGATTCACTGATGTGGCTGCAGGGGCCGATATTGCAGCGGAAACCGAGGATGGAGCGCTGGATCTGGCTGCCCTGAATGAAGCAACCGGCGGAGATCAGGGAGTTGGCGATCTTCACCTTGCACTCGTCACTGTCGATGAAGGTGGCGGGGGGCAGCGCCGGATAGTGGGTGTGTAGCGGCCACTTGCGGTTATAGAGGGAGAAGGGGGGATTGTCGGCTACCAAATCCATGTGCGCCTGCCAATAGGAGTCCAGAGTCCCCACATCTCGCCAGTAGACGCTCGGTCTTTCACCGGGGATGACGTTGGTGCTGTAGTCGTAGACATAGACGGGGGCGCGCGGGTAGAGGCTCGGGATCACATCCTTGCCAAAATCGTGGCTGGAGTTCTCCTCGGCGGCATCCCGCTTCAGCTCGCGGCAGAGGGCATCGGTCTCGAAGATGTAGTTGCCCATGGAGACCAGCGCCTGGGTCGGATCGCCGGGGATGTGCTTGGGCTGCTTCGGCTTTTCCTGAAAACCGATCATCCGTCCTTCGGTATCCACCTCGATCACCCCGAATGCACTCGCCTCTTCGATGGGCATGCGCAGGGCGGCGACCGTCATGGCGGCGTTCTTCTGCTTATGGAAGGTCACCATCTGGCTCACATCCATCTTGTAGATGTGGTCGGAGCCGAAGATGCAGACGTGATCCGGTTCGGCCCGCTCGATAAAGCCGAGGTTCTGGTAGATGGCGTCGGCGGTGCCGTCATACCAGCGTTTGCCCATCCGCATCTGGGCCGGGATGGGGTCGATGAAGCGGTCGGTGATGCCAACGATATTCCAGCCCTTCTTCATGTGCAGATAGAGGGATTGGGATTTGAATTGGGTCAGTACATAGATGCGCAGAAAGTCTGCGTTGACGAAGTTGTTGAGGACAAAGTCGATCAGCCGGTAGCTGCCACCGAAAGGGACGGAGGGCTTGCTGCGGGTGGTGGTCAGAGGCTGCAGGCGAGTACCTTCGCCACCAGCCAGGATCATGGTCAAAATGCCTGCCATCGTATTTCTCTCCCTGAATGAACCACATGAAAAGGTTTTCAACATCCGGTATAAAAACACCCCTTAAGGGGTGGTTTTTATAGTGCTCTTAGTACCTTATCAGATCCCGTATGGCGCTCTCTAGCTGTTTTATTGTGCGGCTTACACTTATTTACACTTTGCTCAGATAGACCTTGAATTTGGCATCACTGCTGATCACCTCAGTCCGTTTGAAGTGTGTCTCCAGTATAGGCTGGTAGCGCAAGAAGGCGTTGGCAACAATGGTCAGCGAGCCAGTTGGCAGCAAAAATTCCGGCGCCTTGGCCAGGAACTGCTCGGTCGCCGCATAGAAGGTTTTGAGACCCGCATGGAATGGCGGGTTGGAGACGATGTGCTGGAAGCGGGTGGCGACATCGGAATAGACATCGGAAGGGAAAACCTTGCCCTCTAACCCATTGATCGCGAGGGTGCGGCGGCTCGATTCCAGCGCCAGCGCACTGATATCCACCATGTTGACCTTGAGATCCGGATTGCGCTTGGCCAGCACAGATCCAATCACCCCGGCGCCGCAGCCGAAATCGAGCAGCTCGCCCTTCATCGGCGGCACTGCGGCCAGCAGCATCTGGGTGCCGAGATCCAGCTCGGCGGCGCTGAAGACGCCGGGCAGTGCCAGCACGGTCAGTTCGGTATCACCGGCCTTGCACTGGTAGCGGCCAAACCAGCTATCCAGCTCGAACGGGGCGACCGGTTTGCTCAGTTCACCGTGATAGAGGGAGCAGCGGCGCGCCGAGTCACGTTTGACTGGCTTCTCGCCATAAGGGGCCAGCAGCTTGTCGGCGCCATTGATGCCGCCGCGGTTGTCACCGGCCAGGAACAGGTCGGCACCCGCCTCCAGCAAGGGAGTCATCATGGCCAGCAGATATTGCGCCTCGGCCTTGGCCTTGGGCATCAGCAGTAGCAGGGCATCGAAGCGGGGGGCGCCAGCGAGCTGGTGGTCGAACAGGATGGCCTCGCCGAGGGCGGCCTGCTGGCTGCGGTAGTAGCAGTAATCGGTGGTAAAGACGGTCAGGGTCTGGGCCAGGGTCGCCAGCTGGCGGGGGTAGTCATCCTCCAGCGCGCCACAGACAAGTAGCCGCTTGCCGACAAAGAGGGCTTGGTTTCGTTCCAGCATCTGGCTGACGGCACTGATAGGGCTGCTCATCGGGTCTCTCCACGCAAT
Organism: Aeromonas sp. QDB23; assembly: GCF_027707745.1. Taxonomy (NCBI): domain Bacteria; kingdom Pseudomonadati; phylum Pseudomonadota; class Gammaproteobacteria; order Aeromonadales; family Aeromonadaceae; genus Aeromonas; species Aeromonas sp. QDB23. The sequence continues at coordinate 51,953 of NZ_JAPCJA010000032.1, read as the reverse complement.
TTTGGGCGGCCATTATACATAGCCCCTTTCGCCTTGACATTTATGCCGTGTTCCCGAAATATGCCCAGACACCATTTTTTGACCAGAGATGACGAAATGCGGTTCAACGGGTTGAAACGAAAGCACAAAAAAAGCCTGAAATTCGGGCCTGCCGACGTTCGCGCGTAACCTCTCATCCCTGAGAAGCTTCAAACCCCGGTTGCGCACATCGTACCGGGGTTTTTTATTGCCATATGCGCGTCATTTAGGAGAAGGAGATCCCATGTTTCAAGGTTCAATCGTTGCGTTGATCACCCCGTTTCGACAGGGAAAGCTGGATGAAGAGGCGCTGCTGCGTCTGGTGGAGTGGCATATCGAGCAGGGCACCCACGGCATTGTGCCGGTCGGTACCACGGGTGAAAGCCCGACCCTGACCCATGACGAGCACTGCCGGGTGGTGGAGCTGGTGGTCAAGCAGGTGGCGGGGCGCGTGCCGGTGATTGCCGGGGCCGGTTCCAACAACCCGGTCGAGGCCATCGAGTACACCCTCCATGCCGAGCGGGTCGGCGCCGATGCCACCCTGCATGTGGCCGGTTACTACAACCGTCCCAATCAGGAGGGGCTCTACCACCACTTCAAGGCCGTCCACGACGCCACCGCCAAGCCGATCATCGTCTACAACATTCCGCCGCGCGCCATTGTCGACGTGCAACCGGCGACCCTGGCCCGTCTGGCCGAACTGCCGCGCATTGCCGGGGTGAAAGATGCCACCGGCGATCTGGCTCGTCCCTGGACCGAGCGCCAGCTGATCAAAAAGCCCTTCGCCTGGCTCTCCGGTGAAGATGCCACCGCCGTCGCCTACAACATCGGCGGCGGTCAGGGCTGTATCTCGGTGACCGCCAACGTAGCCCCCAAGCTGGTGGCCGAGGTGCAGAACCTCACGCTGGCGGGCAAGTGGCAAGCCGCGCGTGAACTGCAAGACCAGCTCATTCCGCTTCATCAGGCGATGTTTGCCGAGCCGAGCCCGGCCGGTGCCAAATATGCCGCTTCCCTGCTCGGTTTCTGTAGCGAGGAGTGCCGCTTGCCGGTGATGCCGCTGTCGGACGCAACCCGCGAGCGCATTCGCAGCGCCATGCAGCAGCTCAACCTGCTGTAATGCAAAACGGGTGAGCCAAGGCTCACCCGTTTTGTTTCTGGTCTTTAGTTCCGACCTTGGGTTCCTACATAGCCCCGCTCAGGCGGTGTGATGCAGCCAGGCTGCGATGGCCAGCTGCAACTCGACATACGCCGGATAGAGGAAGAGATCGGCCAGCTTGGCAGGCCACTCGTCATGCTCGCCCGATTGGGCTTGCAGATGTGCGTGCAGGCTGGTCAGAGCTGGCAGCCAGGGCGCGGCTTGTGGCAGCGTGGCCGCACTGCGGGCGACCAGATCGATCCCCTGACACAGGGCCGCGAGTGCCTGCCGTTGAACGTCTTCATCCTGCGGATGCTCCAGCCAGAGCTGCTCGTGATGTTGCCAGTGGCGCAGCCCCTCGCTTACCCCCGTTATGCCATCCATACCTTCATGCTCGACCAGCGCTTGCAGGGCCAGCGGTTTGCCAAGGCCTGCCAGTCGATAGCCGCGCTGGGCTTTGGATTGGGCGCCGAGGCGCAACCCGCCGAGCTTGGCGAGGCGCAGGGCCAGTGCAAACAGGGCTGTGGTGGCGCCGGACTTGAGCTCCAGTTCCAGTTCGTTGATGGTGGTGCGGCCCTGACTGCCGACTATTTCTCCCTGATCCCAGGCCAGCTCAATCTCGGCGTTCTCGAAGGCGATCAACCAGTGGCGACGCAGGAAGTCGGTGCGAAACTGGGCGACCAGCTGCTGCTGGATACAGTCGCGCTCGGTCAGGGTCGGCCAAATCTCATCGGGAAAGGACGAGAGAGTCGGCAGATCGCCGCTGACGGGGGCGTTGTACTCGGGTCTGGCGTGCAGGCCGCCCACTACCTGGCCGCGGCATTTGATGGTCTGTTCGGCGAAGGCATCGCAGCGGCGGATCCGCAACCCCATCTCCAGCTGGCGCAGGGCAAGGGTCGGCGTATCGAAATAGACGTTGCCGAGCTGCTGTCGGGACGATTCCTTAATTTCAAGAGAATTCAGCAGGTTGGATAACGCGGTTTGAATGTCGCTGGCGACAAAAAACTTTATCTCGATCTCAGTTTGCATAGTCATTCCGGGCTGGCAGGCAACTTTGGGGGGCAGGATTCGGGTCGCGGGGATATAATGCCCGCGATACAACCAGATTAATTCGCGGTTTAATTGAGTGCGCAGTTCGGTTATCCTGCGCGCCTCATAAAATCGTATCGAGTGTTTTTTCACCGACACAGGTTTGGCCATGCCAGTAAATACTATTTTGGGGCTTTTTGCCAAGTCCCCCATCAAGCCGCTGCAGAAGCATATCGTCAAGGTTCACCAGTGCTCCCAGCAGTTGGTTCCTTTCTTTGATGCCGTTGCCGAAGACCGTTGGGAAGATGCCGAGCAGATCCGGCAGCAGATTGCCCAGCTGGAGAAAGAGGCGGACATCCTCAAGCGTGAAATTCGTCTGAAACTGCCTCGTGGCCTGTTTCTGCCGGTTGCGCGTACCGACCTGCTGGAGCTGTTGACCCAGCAAGACAAGATTGCCAACCGTGCCAAGGATATCTCCGGCCGCATGCTTGGCCGTCGCATGGAGTTCCCCTCAGAAATGCGGGCGGATTTCATGGCTTACCTCAAACGTTGTATTGATGCGACCGCTCAGGCCGAGAAAGCGATCGGGGAGCTCGACGAGCTGCTCGAGACCGGCTTCAAAGGACGGGAAGTGGAAATGGTTGCCGAGATGATCCACCAGCTGGATCTGATCGAGGACGATACAGACACCATGCAGATCGGTCTGCGCCAACAGCTGCAAGCGGTTGAGCAGAAGTACAATCCGATTGATGTGATGTTCCTTTACAAGATCCTCGAATGGGTAGGTGACCTGGCAGATCAGGCCGAGCGTGTAGGCGCCCGTCTGGAACTGATGCTGGCTCGTTCGTAATCGACTGACTGGGTAAACACTATTAATGGACATTATCGCGAATTACGGCACCACTCTGGTGCTCGTGGCGGCCTTGTTCGGCTTTTTGATGGCCTGGGGCATTGGCGCGAATGACGTTGCCAACGCCATGGGCACATCGGTCGGCACCAAATCCCTGACCATCCGTCAGGCGATCATCATTGCCATGATCTTCGAGTTTGCCGGTGCCTATCTGGCCGGTGGCGAAGTGACGGCCACCATCCGTAACGGCATCATCGACAGCAATGCGTTTGTCGACAGCCCGGATCTGCTGGTGCTCGGTATGATCGCCTCCCTGCTGGCGGCGGGCGCCTGGTTGATCCTGGCCTCCTACTTCGGCTGGCCGGTCTCGACCACTCACTCCATCATCGGCGCCATCGTCGGTTTTGCGGTAGTGAGCATTGGCCCGGAAGCGGTGCAGTGGAGCAAGTTCGGCGGCATCGTCGGCTCCTGGGTCATCACCCCGGCCATCTCCGGTGTCATCGCCTACTTCATGTTCATCAGCGTGCAGAAGCTTATCTTCAACACTGATGATCCCCTGAACAATGCCAAGCGCTATGTGCCGTTCTACATGTTCCTGACTGCGCTGGTGATCTGTCTGGTGACCATCAAGAAGGGGCTGACCCACGTTGGTCTGCACCTGACCGATGGCGAGGGCATTCTGCTCTCCGTTGCCATCTCCATCGCAGTGGCCTTTGCCGGCTGGATCTACATTCGCGGTCAGAAGTACAACCCGCAGGATGACAGCAAGATGCACTTCGCCAACGTGGAGAAGGTGTTCGGCATCCTGATGGTGATCACTGCCTGTGCCATGGCTTTTGCCCACGGCTCCAACGACGTGGCCAACGCCATTGGCCCGCTCTCTGCGGTGGCCTCTATCGTGGCTTCCGGTGGCGAGATCGGCGGCAGCTCCCACATCGCCTGGTGGATCCTGCCGCTGGGCGGTATCGGTATCGTGATCGGTCTGGCGACCATGGGCGAGAAGGTGATGGCAACGGTCGGTACCGGCATCACTCACCTGACCCCGAGCCGTGGTTTCGCCGCCCAGCTGGCGACTGCCGCGACCGTGGTGATTGCCTCCGGCACAGGTCTGCCCATCTCTACCACCCAGACCCTGGTCGGTGCGGTGATGGGGGTCGGTCTGGCGCGCGGTATTGCGGCGCTGAATCTGGGTGTTCTGCGCAACATCGTGGTCTCCTGGGTCATCACTCTGCCGGCCGGCGCCATTCTGGCCATCGTCATCTTCTACGTGCTGCAGGCCTGCTTCTCCTAATCGAAGCGCCATTCAGCAAAAAGCCCGAGTCATCGACTCGGGCTTTTTTATTGTGCGCGGGAGCTGAGCTGCTCCCTTTGCATTATCTGCCTTAGAGGCTGGCGCAGATCTGCCACAGATCGTACTGGATAGCTGCTGCGGTCACTTCGCGACCCGCCCCCGGTCCCTGGATCACCAGCGGGTTGGTGCGGTAGCTGTCGCTCTCGATGGCGAAGATGTTGTCGCAGGGCAAGAGGTTGGCGAACGGGTGGTGGGGCTCCAGCGCCTCCAGTCCGACCCGCGCCTTGCCGTCATGTTCAAAACGGGCCACGTAGCGCAGCACCTTGCCAAGCCGCCTGGCCCCTTCGAAGGCGGTCTGGATCGGGCCATCCAGCTCTTTCAGCCGGTCCATGAACTGATCGGCGGTCACCTTGCGCAGCGGGACGGGCACCAGATTCTCCAGCTCGATATCGGCGGAGTCGAGTTCGAAGCCCGCTTCCCGCGCCAGAATGAGCAGCTTGCGGCGCACATCCTGACCGGAGAGATCTTCGCGGGGATCCGGCTCGGTCAGGCCGTGCTGCCACGCCTCATCCACCAGCTCGGAGAAGGGGCGGGTGCCGTCATACTGCTGGAACAGCCAGGAGAGGGTGCCGGAGAAAATACCCGAGACCCCCTGAATGCGGTCGCCGCTCTGGCGCAGCATCTGGATGCTGGACTGGATCGGCAGACCGGCGCCCACGGTGGCGTTGTAGCGCCACTGCACCTGATGGTCGCGGCAGGTTTGCTTGATGCGCTGGTAGAACTCGCTGTCGGCGGCACCGGCAAACTTGTTGGCGGCGATGATGTGAATGCCGAGCTGGGCAAAGTCCGGGTAGTAGCGGCTCACCGTCTCGCTGGCGGTCATGTCCAGCGCAATCAGCGCATCGAAGCCGTGCTGCTCAAGCTGGGAGAGCAACTCCGGCCAGATCAGCGGTTTGGGGTTGAAGTTGTCCTGTATCTTGAGGGGGTTGAGCCCCTCTTCATCCAGCAGGCCCCCTTCCGAGCTGAACACCCCGTAGAGGGTGAGTGCCAGATTGAGTTCATGCTCGAGCCGTGACTTTTCCCGGGCGTAGAGGCTCAGCCAGTGGCCGCCGATATTGCCCTTGCCGAACAGCACCAGACCGACCCGGGTCGGGCGGCTGAACAGGGCGCTGTGCAGGGCGATCAGCAGCGGCTCCAGCACCACCTGACGCAGCACGGCCACCAGACTCAGGCCATCTCGGGCCACCTGGACAAACTCCAGCGGCTGATCTGCCAGCAGCTGATAGAAGCGGTGACACTGCTCGGCGTTGTCGGTGACACCGGCCCCCACCAGCGCCACCAGACTGTACCCCTCTTTCTGGATCAGGCCGGTGAAGCTCCCTTGCAACTGGAAGTCGCGCAGCAGCTCGAAAGCGCCCTGTGCCACTTCCAGGGTGTAGGCGAGGCGCAGGATCCGGCGATCAGGCTGGCGTTGCAGGGTGAGCGGGTTCAGGCGGTGGCGGGCGAGATAAGCCTCGATGGTGGCCACGGTTTGCTCGTAGTTGGTCTGCGGCAGCACTTTCAGCTCGATCAGGGCAATCTGATCCACCGAGGAGACGATGCGGGCGCCGCCGGAGCGCGGCGCACGACGCAGAATATGGGTACAGCCCTCATCCGGGTTGTAGCTGCAGCGCAAGGTGAGGCGCTGGCGGCTGTCAGCCACCGGTTGCAGGGTGCGTGAGTGCAATACCGATGAGCCAAGGCGGGCCAGCTCGTTCGCTTCGGCGAGGCTCAGGCGCTCCAGCAGGCGCGCCTCCTTCACCCGGCGCGGGTCGGCGCTGTAGACACCTGCCACGTCGCTCCAGATGGTGGTGGATTCGCCGTCCGCCAGCAGCGCCAACAGGCTGGCGCTGTAGTCGGAGCCATTGCGACCGAGCAGCAGGGAGCGCCCCTCCATGTCGGCGGCAATAAAGCCGGTTACCACAATGCGCCCAGCATGTTCGGCCAGCCGCGCCTTGAGCAGCTCGCTGGAAAGCGCAGTATCCACCTTGACCAGGGCACCATCCTCGGCGCGCAGGAAGCTGCGGGCATCCAGCCAGATGGCCTTGTCGCCGCGGCTGGTGAGCAGGGCCGCCAGCAGGCGCGCCGACCACACCTCGCCAAAGGCGAGCAGGCCGTTGCGGGCGAAGCGGTCAAACTGCCCCTCCAGCGTCTTGGCGATCAGCTGCATGTCGTCGGCCAGCTGCTTGCTCAGGTCGAGCTGCAGTTCACCTTCCAGCAGGCCGTCGATCAGGCTCTGTTGATAGGCCTGCAGGGCCGAGATGGCCTCGCCAGCGGCTTCATCTCCGGCTTCGGCCAGCTCCACCAGCTGGATCAGCCGGTTGGTAGTCTTGCCGGCGGCGGAGACCACGATCAGTTCATCCCCGCCCACCTGTTGTTCAACGATACTGGCGACCCGGCGATAACAGACCGGATCCGCCAGACTGCTGCCACCAAACTTGTGGACGTGACGTCGCTTCAATCCTGCTTCTGCTGCCACCGCGATCTCTCCTTGTTGCTGCTGTTCCATTACTTCGCTACCTGTTCTGCCTGCTGCGCCTGTTCAAAAGCCTGAGCCAGATCGGCCACCAGGTCTTCACCGTGTTCAATACCGACCGACAACCGCAGCAGCTGGGCGCTGATGCCTGCCGCCTGCTGCGCTGCCGGGGTCATGGCCCTGTGGGTCATGCTGGCCGGATGGGCCACCAGACTCTCCACCCCGCCGAGGGACTCGGCCACCGAGAAGAGGGTGAGGGCCGCGAAGAAGGCGCGGATGCCTGCCTCGCTGCAATCGAGTTCAAAACTTAGCATGGCGCCGAAGCCGGACTGTTGACGGCGCGCAATATCGTGGCCCGGATGGCTCGGCAGGCTGGGGTGATAGATGCGTTTTACCAGCGGCTGCTGTTGCAGGAAGGCGAGGATGCGATCGGTGTTCTCCTGATGGGTGCGCAATCTGGGGGCCAGAGTGCGCAGACCGCGCAGGGTGAGGTAGGAGTCGAACGCCCCGGAGGTGAGCCCCAGACAGTTGGCCCACCACACCAGGGATTCGGCCTGCGCGGCCTCTTTGGCAATCGCCACCCCGCCCACCACGTCTGAGTGGCCGTTGATGTACTTGGTGGTGGAGTGCACCACCACATCGGCACCGAGGGCCAGCGGCTGTTGCAACAGGGGGGAGAGGAAGGTGTTGTCCACTACAACTTGCGCACCCACCTCGTGGGCGGCGCTGGCGATGGCGCTGATATCCACCACCCGCAGTAGCGGGTTGGAGGGGGTCTCGACCCACACCAGTGTCGGCTTTTGTGCCAGTGCGGCGGCCAGTGCGGCCTCGTCACCCTGATCGACAAACTGCACCCGGTAGTGGCCCTTGGCCGCCAGATACTCGAACAGACGCCAGGTGCCGCCGTAGCAGTCGTGGGGGGCGATCAGCAGATCCCCCGCCTTGAGCAGTGCTGTGGTGACCAGATGGACGGCACCCATGCCGGTGCCGGTGACCACGGCGCCTGCGCCCCCTTCCAGTGCCGCCAGCGCGTCCGCCAGATTGGTGCGGGTCGGATTGCCGGAGCGGGCATAATCGTATTGACGGGGCTCGCCAAAGTCGGCAAAGGTGTAGTTGCTGGAGAGATAGATGGGGGGCACCACGGCACCGTGTTGCTGGTCTGTCTCAATCCCGGTGCGAACCGCCAGGGTGGCCTTGTGGGTCATGTCACTCTCTCCTTGAACTGTCTCTGGGCGATGGCTGCGTTGCCTGCGCCACGGCGATCCTGCCATTACTGGCCTATGGTGAACCACCTTACGCCAGCACAAAAAAGCCGTCAACACTTCCAGACGTCTAAATGGCTTTGCTGTTGGATTGCCATTAATTTCCTTAAGGGTTAAAATCCGCGCTCACGGCTAAATGAGAACAGGTGAGTCATGGGAACAGAGTGGAACGGCGACTACGTCAGCCCCTACGCGGAACACGGTAAGAAGAGCGAACAGGTCAAGAAGATTACCGTCTCGATCCCGCTCAAGGTGTTGAAAGTGTTGACCGATGAGCGCACCCGCCGTCAGGTGAACAACCTGCGTCATGCGACCAACAGCGAGCTGCTCTGTGAAGCCTTCCTGCACGCTTTCACCGGCCAGCCGCTCCCTTGCGACGAAGACTTGCGCAAGGATCATCCGGACAGCGTCCCTGCCGAAGCGCGCGCCATCATGGAAGCGCTGGGCAAAGAGATCGAAGATTTCGACAAAGAGTAAGCGATTTGCCATGCACAAGAGGCGACCTTAGGGTCGCCTCTTGTCGTTTCAGCAGCCCCGTTCGCGGGGTGGTGCTTATTTCAGCAGGCTGAAGATCAGCGCCGATACCGCCAGCGAACCGGTCAGCAGGATAAAGCCGTTGGTCCAGCCGTGACGGAAGCGGGCCAGCGCCTCCACCTTGTAGATCGCAATCACCGGCATGATGAACAGGATCATGGCGATGACCGGGCCGGAGAGGGTCTCCATCAGCCCCAGAATGCCCGGGTTGATCACGGCGGCACCCCAGATGGCGAAGAACATCAGGGCGATGCCCAGCTTGTCCGCCTTGGCCAGCGGCAGGCCGGTGGGCTTGGCGATCAGGCTTTTCAGGCTTTCGCGGGCACCGAGGAAGTGGCCGAGGAAGGAGGAGCTGATGGCGATAAAGGCGATCAGCGGCCCCAGAGTCACGATCACCGGGTTGTCGGTGATGTTGGCGAGATAGGAGAGCACCGAGACGTTCTGGGTTTTGGCTTCAGCCAGCTGTGCCGGCGAGAGGCTCAGCACGCAGGAGAAGACGAAGAACAGCACGAAGCCCACCAGCATCACTGTGGTGTTGCGCAGGATCAGGCCGCTCTTGGCTTCGGCTTGCTCGCCATATTCACGGCGCTGCACGTTGGCAAAGCCGGAGATGGCGGCGGCGTGGCTGAAGGCGAACACGGTGACCGGCAGCGCCAGCCAGACGGTATTGAGGAAGCTGACCCCTTCAAACGCGGTCACTTCCGGCCACTGCCACTGGGGAATGAGGTAGCAGGAGAGCGCCGCCAGAATGGCCGCCAGCGGATAGACCATAAAGGCGAAGGCGCGCAGCATCGCTTTCTCACCCGCCAGCATCACGGCGATCATGGCGAACACCAGCACGCCGGAGAGCATCACCCGATCCGGAGCCGCCATGCCGAGCTGGTTGACCATAAAGCTCTCCACCGTGTTGGTCAGTCCGACCCCGTAGATGAGCAGGATCGGGAAGATGGAGAGGAAGTAGAGCGCTGAGATGAGGCGACCGGCCATCTTGCCGAAATGCTCCTCCGCCACTTCAGTGAAGTCGGCGTGGGGACGTGAAGAGGAGAGCACGAAGCGCGCCAGCCCGCGGTGGGCGAGGAAGGTCATGGGGCCTGCCAGTACCGCGACGATGACGAGGGGCCAGATCCCGCCCAGACCCAGGTTGATGGGCAGGAACAGGATGCCAGCGCCAACGGCGGTACCAAACAGACTGATAACCCAGTGGGTGTCGTGACGGCGCCAGCGGGTGGTGCTGGCCGTGGTGGAGCAGGAACCGGATAGCTCCTTGGTAGCCTCTACAGATAAACTCATTACTAATTCACTTTTTGTCAGTGTTTTAATCTGAGTTCATTGTGGTTTATCGGGATTTAATTCTCAAAAAGCGAGACTGAAACATATCACTGCCATTGCAGGCTTTAGCCAGTGAGATTGGGAATGGAATCTGGATCACGGAATTCAACAAAACTAAAACTCATCTATTTTGCAAAATATAAAACCAAAATTTGATCTGGTCTCATTTTTTTATTTTGGCTAATTAGGTGTTTTCAGGATTACATGAAAAATAGCACCATTTCTCACCGCCTGGTTGTGATGTTTCACTATCATTTCGCTGCTTTGCCAGCGTATCACGCTGTTCAAAAGCGCCTTGGGTAGCGGATCACACCGGCCATCACCCCGGACCACGACTCTGAAAAAGCAGGCGGCCATCGGGCCGCCTGCTTGTCTGGTGTGATGATAGCTCTATCCGCCTAGTGGGCTAGAATGCTGCCCCAGGCGAGATCCGGATCCCCCATCACGATAAAGTCCGGGTTCTCCAGCGACTCGGTTTCGTTGTAACTGAGCGGCTGCAACGCCAGGCTGAGGATGCGGCCACCGGCCGCCTCGACGATGCACTGGGCGGCGGCGGTGTCCCACTCGCCGGTGGGGCCGAGCCGCACGTAGCAATCGGCAGCCCCTTCCGCCACCAGACAGGATTTGAGGGAGCTGGAGCCGAGCGGGATCAGCTCGTAGTTGATGGCCGGGTTGAGGCGGCGGGTGAGGTTTTCCAGCTTCTGGCGGCGGCTGATGGCCACCACCAGCGAGTCGGGCTGTTCATGCTCGTGGTGCATGGCGCTGATGGGCAACACCTCGCCATTCACCTCCTTGAAGGCGCCGTAGCCGCGCACCGCCCAGTAGAGCACGTCAGACTCGGGGGCGTAGATGACTCCGAGCACCGGCACATTGTCCCGTACCAGGGCGATCAGGGTGGCGAAGTCGCCGCTGCCCGCAATGAACTCACCGGTGCCGTCGAGGGGATCCACCAGCCAGTACTGTCGCCAGTTGGATCGCTGGCTGAAGGGGACATCGGCCGCCTCTTCGGTTAGCACCGGCACATGGGGGGTGAGCGCCGAGAGCGCCTGTTTGAGGTAGGCATCGGCAGCAAGATCGGCACTGGTGACCGGAGTGGCATCCTCCTTCAGCTGACGCTCGAACTGACCGCCATGATAGATGTCGTGAAGGATCCTTCCGGCTTCGCGGGCAATCTCCTTGACCCCCGGCACCCAGGCCAACAACTCCTGCATCTCGTTATCCTCTGTCTGTTAACTGCCCGTCTGCGGGCTACTCTGCCTGCTCCGCCAGCCACTTCTGGGCCAAGAGCAGGGCACTGATGCTGCGCGACTCGGTGAAGTCTGGCCGCGCCAGCAATTCGTCGATCCGGTTCAGCGGCCAGGGGATCACTTCCAGCGGTTCGGGCTCGTCGCCGATCCGCTGCTCGGGGAAGAGATCCCGGGCCAGCAAAATATCCATCCGGCTGGAGAAGTAACCGGGCGCCAGCGACACCTGCTTGAGCAAGGTCAGGCTGTTGGCGCCAAAGCCCGCCTCCTCCATCAGCTCCCGGTTGCCCGCCTCGAAGGCGTTCTCGCCCGGGTCGATCAGCCCCTTGGGAAAGCCCAGCTCGTAGGAGTGGGTGCCAGCGGCATATTCGCGCACCAGCAGCAGGGTGTGGGCATCGAACAGTGGCACCACCATGACGGCGCCACGATTGCCGCCGCGCATCCGCTCGTAGACCCGCTCTTCGCCGTTGGAGAATTTGAGGTGTAGCGATTCCACCTTGAACAGTCGGCTCTCGGCCACGATATCGGCCTTGAGGATCTCCGGTTTGCTCTTGGGGTGATCCAGTTGGTCGGCTGAGATGTGCTCTGGTTTGCTCTTGTGGGGGTCGCTCATCGGACGCTGGCTGCTCGTTAAAAAATCGTGCTTCAAGAGTAAACGACTCTCACACCGAACACCACGGGCCAGGGATGGCAAAGGGGGAGGAAAAATCCGTTATACTGCCGCCCCGTTTTCCGAGATCCGCGATCAAGAGGCCCGATGCCACACTTCCGCTCCACCACTTTGCCCTGGCACCAGATAGATACCGTCTTGCTCGATATGGATGGCACCCTGATCGATCTCCATTTTGACAACCACCTCTGGCAGCAGCTGGTGCCGGAGCGTTACGCCGAGCGGCTCGGCCTGCCGCTGGATGAAGCCAAAGCGCAGATCGACGTCCACTATCACGCCGTCAACGGCACCCTCAACTGGTACTGCGTGGATTACTGGAGCGAGACCCTGGGGCTCGATATTCGTGCCCTCAAGCAGGAGCTGCTGGCGAAGATCCAGTGGCGTCCTCACGCCATCCCCTTTCTGGCCGAGCTGCGCGCCGCGGGCAAGCAGTTGGTGCTCTTTACCAATGCCCACCCAGCCAGCCTGTCGGTGAAGGATGCGCAGTTGGGACTAAGCAACCATCTGGATTTGATGGTGAGTACCCACGAGCTGGGCTGGTCGAAGGAGAGCCAATACTGCTGGCAGGCACTGGCCGAGCGGCTGGCGTTCGATCCGGCCCGTACCCTGTTTGTGGATGACAGCGAGCGGATCCTGCGGGCTGCCGCCGACTACGGTATCGGCTACCAGCTGGCGATCCAGAATCCGGATAGCTGCAAGCCGGAGCAGAGCATCACCGCTTTTCCGGCGATCCGCGACTATGCCGAGTTGCTGCCGCTGGTAATCTGAATTTGCTGAAACGAGAGAGGGCTGTATCATGCAGCCCTCTTTCTTTGATTTGAATTTTGGTTATCTGACGCCTGCTGGCGAAAAATCACAGCTCCCGAAACGGGCGCCGTTTCTCCTCTTCGATGACGATCGCCTCCAGATTGGCGATCCGTTCTTGCAGCTCACGAATGATCATATCCTGCTTGCCTAGGCGGTCGGTGATGCGGGCATCCCCCATCTGATAGCGTGCCCGTTTGCCGAGATATCCGAACAATACGCTGATAAATACGATCAGGACTATGCCTGTCCACATGGTCATGTCACGACTCCTTGTCGTCTATAGACGGCGAAAACGCTGATGAGATCTGCTCTGTTTTCTCACAGCCGCCGGGCGGCCGCAATGGGGCCCATTGTCCCTTTGTGACGCAGACAGCTATTGCTGCCAGAGTGGCCGCCCGACCCAGAGCGCCCACAGGGTGAGGTGCAGCAGCACGATAAACCAGAAGACCAGCCGGTAGCTGCGCTTCTGGGTCTTGTGACGCAGCCACTGGCGGGCCACCAGAGCGCCCGGCCAGCCGCCGCACAGCTCCAGCAGATGGAGCCTAGATTCGGGAATGCGCCATTCACCCCGTACCGCCTGCCGCTTGTCCCAGGCGTAGGCGGCCACCGTGAGCAGGCTCATGGTGAGCAACACGGCCAGCGGCCACCACTGCTGCTCGCCGAGGCCGAGCCAGAGGGCAGCGCCCAGTGGCAGCAGCGCCAGCGCCATCATTGGGCCAACTCCCAGCAGCGCTCCTCGTCCTGCTTGAGGGTGCGGATCACCTTGGCCGGATTGCCCACCGCCACCGAGTCGGCCGGGATGTCGCGGGTCACCACGGCGCCCGCACCAACGATGGAGCGTGGTCCTATGGTGACGCCGGGGCAGATGATGGCTCCGCCGCCAATCCAGCAGTCATCGCCGATCCGCACCGGCTTGTTGTAGGCGGTCCAGTTGCGTCGTTCCAGATAGTTCATGGTGTGGGTGGCGGTGTAGATCTGCACGTTGGGGGCCAGCAGCACATGGCTGCCGATGTGCACTTCGCCCACGTCGAGAATGGTGACGTTGAAGTTGAAGAAGGTCTTCTCGCCGATGTGGATGTTGCGGCCAAATTCGCAGGTAAACGGCGTGCTGATCCAGCAGGAGTCCGGGCAGTGGCCGAACAGCTCGCGGCAGATCTGCTGGCGCAGAGGAGCATCGCCCGCCGATGAACCGTTGAGCTTGGCCAGCAGCGCCTGACCGCGGATCCGGTCGTTGGCTATCTCCTCGCTCTGGCTATCCAGTGCCCCACCTGCCAGTACCTTGTCCCAGTCGCTCGCCATTGCTACCTCCTCATGCTGCAAGAGCAGGCAGTATACGTGACAGTCAGGGGGTCGTCAGTCTGTCACTTGTTGCAGGTGATCCTCGTCAACCTGCGGGCCAGACGAGGGGCAGGATCAGCAGGGCCGAGATGAAGTAGGGGAGCAACACCCGCAGCCCGAGACTGCGGCCGCCAATGCCGAGCGCCAGCAACCCCTTCACCAGCGAGTTGACCAGTCCGGCCAGCAGGATGCCGCGAGCGGCCACCTCCAGCGCCAGCTCCTTGTGGGATAGCTGGGAGAGCGACAGCGTGATGGCGTCCACGTCGGTGATCCCCGACACCAGCGCCAGCAGATAGACCCCGGAGTTGCCCACCTTGTCTTGCAGCAGGGTGGCCATAAAGCCGATCAGTGCCAGCAGCAGACCGAACTTGATGGCGGTGGCCAGATCGAGCGGGTTGCTGGTTTCCGGTTTTACCGGGCCGTCGGTCAGCTCCTCGCGCTGACGCCAGAACCAGAAGGCAAAGCCGTAGACTGTGGTGGCCAGCAGCAACAGGGGGGCGACGAGGCGCATAGCCAGTTCGCTGTGAATGAGCAGCACCAGCACCAGCAGCCGCAACCACATGGTGGCCCCTGCCAGCAGGATGCCGGTGGCCAGCAGTCGCTCCAGCCCGCCCTGCTCCTTGTTAAGGCGGGCAAACTGCAGGGTGAGGGCGGTGGAGGAGGCCAGCCCGGCCAGTATGCTGGTGAGCACCAGCCCGGAGCGGGTGCCGAGCAGCCGCACCGCGAAGTGGCCACAAAACGAGATGCCGGCGATCACCACCACCATCAGCCAGATCTTGAAGGGGTTGAAGGCATCGAGGGGCCCCATCTCCTCGTTGGGCAGCACCGGCAGCAGCACCAGCGAGATAAGCAGAAAACGCAGGGTGGCGTGGAATTCGGTTTCACTCAGAAACAGCATCCCCTGCTGGATCTGCCCCTTCAAGCCCATCAACAGGGCGGCCAGTACGGCGCAGGCGACCGCCTCGCTCGGGCTGAGCAGCACCGACATCAGGCCGAGCAGGTAGGTGAGCAGCATGGCCACCGAGCTGGTGAGGCCGAACTCCCCCTGCCAGCGCTGGGCCAGCCAGACCGAGAGGCCGCAGCCGGCCACCACCGCCAGCAGGCCGAGCAGCGGTAGCCAGGGGCCCAGGGTGGGCAACAGCAAACCGCACACCCCGCCAAGCAGGCCGATAAGGCCGTAGGTCCGCATCCCGGCGATGCGCTGGTTATCCCCCAGCTGGCGCACCTGCCAGCCCCGCTCCAGCCCGATGATAAGACCGATGGCCAGCGAGACCAGGGCTCCATTGACGGGTTCGGCGTTGATCCACATGGCGGCTTCCTTTTCGCGTTGTTGCTGCCTGATCCCATGATGGCACAGGGCGTAAGGAGGCAGAGGGGCGTGGCTCACAGAGTCTGCGTCCGGCTCCCGGTGCAAGTGGCTGATATGAGCAAAAGAGATAAGCAAAGAGTTATTTCTTCCTTCTGGGCATAACAACTCCACGGCATGCTGTTCTCAACCCAACAAGATATGGAGAATCACCATGAAACTGCGAATGACCGCCCTGACCCTGCTCTCCCTGCTGGCATTTGGCCAGGCCAATGCCGCCGAGATCCGTTTGCTCAACGTCTCCTACGATCCGACCCGCGAGCTGTTTCAGGAGTACAACGCCGCCTTTGCCAAGGAGTGGAAGGCGAAGACCGGCGACGACGTGGTGGTGAGCCAGTCTCACGGTGGCTCCGGCAAACAGGCCCGCGCCGTGGTGGATGGGCTGGAAGCTGACGTGGTGTCGCTGGCGCTCGCCTACGACGTCAATGCCGTCGCCAAGGCGGGATTGACCGCCACCGACTGGCAGAGCCGCCTTGGCAACAACGCTGCGCCCTATACCTCTACCATCGTCTTCCTGGTGCGCAAGGGCAATCCCAAGCAGATCAAGGATTGGGACGATCTGGTGCGCAAGGATGTCGCCATTGTCACCCCCAACCCCAAGACCTCCGGCGGGGCTCGCTGGAACTATCTGGCCGCCTGGGGTTACGCCCTGAAGAAGAGCGGCAGTGAAGAGGGGGCCAAGCAGTTTGTCGGCGATCTCTACAAGAACGTGAAGGTGCTGGACTCCGGCGCTCGTGGCGCCACCACCAGCTTTACCGAGCGCGGTCTTGGTGACGTGCTGCTGGCGTGGGAGAACGAAGCCCTGCTGGTGCTCGGTCAGACGGGTGCCAGCGACAAGTTCGAACTGGTGGTGCCTTCGGTCTCCATTCTGGCGGAGCCGCCGGTTGCGGTGGTGGACAAGGTGGCCAGGAAGCACGGTACCGAGGCGGTCTCCAAGGCCTATCTCGATTATCTCTACTCTGACGAGGGGCAGCATATTGTCGCCAAACATCACTATCGCCCTAGCAACCCGGCGATCCTGAAGGAGACGGCGGCGCAGTTCCCGCAGCTTGCTCTCTTTACCGTCAAGGATCTGGAAGGGGATTGGGAGAAGGCCCAGAAGAAACACTTCGCCCAGGGCGGTCTGTTTGACCAGATTTATCAACCGGGTGGCTGAGGCTGACAAGCTCTTACCCCATCTTTAGCACTGGCCCCTGTGCCAGCCGATAGGAGCACCAAGATGAACAAGATCCTCCTGGTTCCCGGTCTGCACATCAGTGGGCAGGATCACTGGCAGAGCCGCTGGCACGATCATTTTCCCCAATGGCAGCGGATGACCGGGCTACCTTGGGACAAGCCGGACCTCAGGGTCTGGAGTGCCAAGCTGGCGAGCAAGCTGAAACGTCGCCGCAGCCGGGTCCATCTGGTGGCCCACTCTTTCGGCGCCCTGACTGCCATCGCGGCGGCCCGCTTGCAGCCGGAGAAGGTGGCCTCGATCTTTCTGGTGGCGCCCGCCGATCCTGCCCGTTTTGGCATTGTGGATGAGGCCTTGGCCGGGCCGCTGCAGGTGTCGGCCCAGCTGGTGGCCAGCCGCAACGATCCCTGGATGAGCTTTGAACGGGCCGAATACTGGAGTCGCCAGTGGCAGGTGCCGCTGTTCGATGCCGGTGAGGCGGGCCATATCAATGCCCAGTCCGGTCATGGGGACTGGCATCAGGGGCTGCATTTGCTGGGGGCTCTCTACCGCCGTGGTGAGCTGGTGGTGGCACCGGTCAAGACCGCATCGCCCCGGCCGGTCGTACTGGGCTTTCGCTAGGTATCTGTGAAGTGGTTGGAGGGTTGGCGAGCGCGCTGTTCGCTGGCTACTCCATGCCCCCGTTCTTTGAATGCTCCGCTCCGTATTGCTCCATTTCTTAGGTCTTTTATTTATATAAAAGACCTTTTTTTATTTGGATCGCTCTAAAAGCCTTGTCCCACCGTTGTTAGATAAAAAAGTAATTAGCAAAGTCGCAAATGGTGTTTGTTGCCGATGAGGGGAGTGAGCAGAATCACCATATCGAAAATTCTTCATAACAGATGGATGTGTTATGCGATTTGGTTCTTATTCTGTCCTGCCCGGTTTTGGCCCCACCTTGGGGTTCAGCCTGCTCTATCTGGGCCTGCTGGTGCTGTTGCCGCTCTCGGCCCTGGTGCTGTTTGCGATCAACAACCTGACCGCCGCCGAGTTCTGGCAGGTGATCGGTTCACCCCGGGTGCTCGCCTC
The DNA here is from genome assembly GCF_027707745.1 of Aeromonas sp. QDB23. NCBI lineage: Bacteria > Pseudomonadati > Pseudomonadota > Gammaproteobacteria > Aeromonadales > Aeromonadaceae > Aeromonas > Aeromonas sp. QDB23. The sequence continues at coordinate 34,323 of NZ_JAPCJA010000032.1, read as the reverse complement.
CTTTCGCCTGAGCTTCGGTGCGGCCTTTGTCGCGGCGCTGCTCAACAGCCTGTTTGGCCTGATCCTGGCCTGGATCCTGGTGCGTTACACCTTCCCCGGTCGTCGTCTGGTGGATGCGCTGATCGACCTGCCATTTGCCATGCCGACCGCCGTTTCCGGCATCGCCCTGTGCGCCATCTTCGCCCCCAACGGCTGGATCGGCCAGTTGCTGGCGCCGCTCGGCATTCAGCTCGCCTACAACCCTATCGGGGTGGTCATCGCACTCACCTTTATCGGATTGCCGTTTGTGGTGCGTACCCTGCAGCCGGTGCTGCGGGAGGCTGAAACCGAGCAAGAGGAGGCGGCCGCCAGCCTCGGCGCCGATCGCTGGCAGACCTTTCTGCGGGTGCTCTGGCCGACCCTGGTGCCTGCCCTGCTCACCGGTTTTGCGCTGGCGTTTGCCCGTGGGGTGGGGGAGTACGGCTCCGTCATCTTCATCGCCGGCAACCTGCCGATGGTCTCGGAAATCGCGCCGCTGATGATCATGAGCCACCTGGAGGAGTATGACTACGCCGGTGCCTCCGCCATCGCCGTGGTGATGCTGCTGATTTCGTTCATTTTGTTACTGCTAATCAACAAGTTGCAGGCCTGGAGCTGGTCTCGCATCGGAGGGAGCCGGATATGAGTTCATCTGCTATCGCCATTGAGGCGGCCTCTGTGGAGGCGACCCCCGCTCGCAAGGCGCCGGTCGTGATCCGTGAACCCCAGTGGGTCAAGTGGCTGCTCATCACAGTCGGTTTGGGCTGGTTTGCCGCCCTGTTGCTGCTGCCGTTGGCTACCGTCTTTATTCAGGCGCTGACGCCGGGGCTCGCCTTCTTCTGGCACGCCATCAGCGAGCCGGATGCCTTGAGCGCCCTCGGTCTCACCGCGTTGGTGACCCTCTGTGCGGTTCCACTAAATCTGCTGTTCGGGATTGCGGCGGCCTGGGCTATCGCCCGTTTCCGCTTCCCCGGTCGGCAGCTGCTCATCACCATCATCGATCTGCCCTTCTCGGTGTCGCCGGTGATCGCCGGTCTGATGCTGGTGTTGATGTTCGGCAGCCGCGGCTGGTTTGGTGACTGGCTGAGCGAGCACGACATCAAGATCATCTTCGCCACCCCGGGGATCATCCTGGCCACCACCTTCATTACCGTGCCCTTCGTGGTGCGCGAGCTGCTGCCCCAGATGGAGGCACGCGGCCCGGAAGAGGAAGAAGCCGCCATCATGCTGGGGGCGAGCGGTCTGCAGATGTTCTGGCGCGTCACCCTGCCCGGCATTCGCTGGAGCCTGATGTATGGCCTGCTGCTCTGTACCGCCCGCGCGGTCGGGGAGTTTGGCGCGGTGTCGGTGGTCTCCGGCCATATTCGCGGCCAGACCAATACCCTGCCGCTGCATATCGAGATCCTCTACAACGAGTACCAGACCGGCGCCGCCTTTGCAGTGGCAAGCCTCTTGGCTCTGTTCGGGATCTTCACCCTGCTCGGGGAAACCCTGTTGGCCCGGCTGCGTGCCCAGCCCACCAAATCTCACTGATCACCGTTTTAAAGAGGCAGCCATGAGCATTCAGGTTCAACAACTCAACAAGCATTTCAATCAGTACGCGGCGCTGGCAGACATCAACCTCGACTTTCACGACGGTGAGCTGGTGGCGCTGCTCGGCCCCTCCGGCTGTGGCAAGACCACCCTGCTGCGGATCATCGCCGGGCTGGAGCAGGCCGACAGTGGCAGCGTCATCATCCGTGGCGAGGATGCCTCGGATCTCCATGTGCGCGAGCGCAATGTCGGCTTCGTGTTCCAGCACTATGCCCTGTTTCGCCATATGACAGTCTTCGAGAACGTGGCGTTTGGCCTTAGGGTCAAGCCGCGCAGTGAGCGCCCGGCCGAGGCGGCCATTCGCGCCCGGGTCAAGGAGCTGCTGGATCTGGTGCAGCTCAGCCACGTGGCCGAGCGCTACCCTACCCAGCTCTCCGGCGGCCAGCGTCAGCGGGTCGCGCTGGCCCGCGCGCTGGCGGTGCAGCCCAAGGTACTGCTCTTGGACGAGCCCTTCGGCGCCCTCGATGCGCAGGTGCGCAAGGAGCTGCGCCGCTGGCTGCGCGAGCTGCACGACGAGCTGCACGACGAGCTGCACGTCACCAGTCTGTTCGTGACTCACGATCAGGAAGAGGCGCTGGAGGTAGCGGATCGGGTTGTGCTGATGAATGCCGGACGGGTCGAGCAGATCGGCACCCCGGCCGAGGTCTACGACCAGCCCGCCAGCTCTTTCGTCCACAGTTTCCTCGGCAGCGTGAACCAGTTCCGCGGTCGGGTGGCGGAGCAGGGATTCGGAGTCGGCGAGCAGCTGCTCGGCGGGCCGTCGGCTTCCCATCTGGCCCACGGCAGTGCCGCCATCGCCTATGTCCGTCCCCATGAGCTGGAGATCTTGCCAGCCGATGCGCCGGGCGGGATCCGCGCCACCATTACCCGTCTGCTGCCCATGGGACCACGCATTAGGGTGGAGCTGCGTGGCGATGGAGAGACCAAAGGGGCCCACTACGAGGCGGAGCTGAGCAAGGAGGCGGCCAAGCTGTTTGTCCCGGGTCAGGGGGTGAAGCTGGTGGCCAGACAGGCGCAGTTCTATCCTGATTATCAGATTTGATGCTGTGTTGCGGGCGGTGTGGCCGCCCGGTTCAGGCGCTCTGCCGGGGCATGATCCGGCCAAATAACAAAAATGAGAGGGCGAGCAGATTGTGTCGCCCACTCTTCGCAGGAGGCGACAAGGTGAATTTTCAGCAGTTACGCATTATCCGGGAGGCAGCGCGTCGGGATTACAACCTGACCGAGGTGGCCAATGCCCTTTTTACCTCGCAATCCGGGGTGAGTCGCCATATCCGCGAGCTGGAGGAAGAGCTCGGCATCGAGCTCTTTATCCGCTACGGCAAGCGGCTGCTCGGTATGACCGAGCCTGGCAAGGAGCTGCTGGTGATTGCCGAGCGCATTCTCAATGACGCCAACAACATCCGCAAACTGGCCAGCACCTTTGCCAACCGCGACTCGGGCCGCTTGCTGGTGGCGACCACCCATACCCAGGCCCGCTATGCCCTGCCGCGGGTGGTGAAGGCGTTTCGCGAGCAGTTTCCGCTGGTGCAGCTGGAGCTTCGTCAGGGCAGCCCGGAGGAGATAGTGCGGCTGGTGCAGACCGGCGAGGTGGATATCGGCATCAGCAGCGAGCAGCTCGACAAGAGCGAAGGGGTGGTGGCATTCCCCTACTACCGCTGGCACCACAATATCGTGGTGCCCGAGCAACATCCGCTGGCTGGCGAGCGGGATCTGACGTTGGCGGCGCTGGCCAACTGGCCCATCGTCACCTATCAAGCCGGGCTGACCGGGCGGGTGCGGGTGGATGAAGCCTTTGCTGCGGCTGGCATCGAGCCGCAGATCCTGCTGACGGCGCAGGACTCCGATGTCATCAAGACCTATGTCGAGCTGGAGATGGGGGTCGGCATACTGGCCGACATGGCGTTCGACACCCAGCGCGATCAGGGGCTGGTGCAGCTCGATGGCAGCCATCTGTTTGCCCCCCACACCGCCTGGATTGGCCTCAAGCAGGGGCAGTTCCAGCACAACTTTGCCTGGCAGTTTATCCAGCTCTGCAACCCCGAGCTGGCGCTGGCGGATATTCAGGCCCGCGCCATGGGCAGCGAGCCCGCCCTCGACTTCCAGATTTGAATCGGAAGAGATGACAGAAGGGGAGCCAATGGCTCCCCTTCCTTATTGCTGGCAGATGAGATTGCCAGCGAAAACAGACGGCTTCATATGAATTTTTTCACTTAGGTTTGCCAGTTAATTTTGTTTGTTATCCGGTACTTGGGTTGCAGGATGGAATAAGTGACTGACCAAAGTCGATCCATTCAGGATAAAGCATGCCGTATAGCTACCTATCACATCTGCGTTGCAGCAAGAAAGTGGCGAGATCCATGAGGCTGACCAGCCTTGGCAACTGAGCCGGGCAGGTGCGCCACTGCTGGCCAGCTACGATCTCGATGCGCTGAAGCGAGCATGGCACCCGGCGGCATTGCTGGGGCGCCCGGCCAGCCTGTGGCGTTATCACGAGTTGCTGCCGGTACGGGATCCCGCCCACGTTGTGACGCTGGGGGAGGGATTCACCCCACTGCTACGGCTGCCTACGCTGGGCAAGCAGATCGGTATTCCGGATCTCTGGATGAAGGATGAGAGCGTCATCCCCACCGGATCTTTCAAGGCTCGTGGTGCAGCGGTGGGCATCTCCCGCGCGCGTGAACTCGGCGTCACTCACTTCGCCATGCCGACCAACGGCAACGCAGGCGCTGCATGGGCGCTCTACGGTGCCCGTGCCGGACTGCGCAGCACCATCGTTATGCCGCAGGCAGCCCCCTCCATCACTCGACTGGAGACCTCTCTCGCCGGTTCCCGTCTATATCTGGTGGATGGCCTTATCAGCGACGCCGGTCGTCAGGTGGCGCAGGCGGTAGCGGAGCAATCCCTGTTTGACGCCTCAACCCTGAAGGAGCCCTACCGGATTGAGGGCAAGAAGACCATGGGGCTGGAGATTGCCGAACAGCTGGGCTGGACCCTGCCGGATGTGATCCTCTATCCCACCGGCGGCGGGGTCGGCCTTATCGGTATCTACAAGGCGCTGCGCGAGCTGCAGGAGTTGGGTTGGGTCAAGGGGGCGTTGCCCAGACTGGTCGCGGTACAGGCGAGCGGCTGCGCGCCTATTGTGCAGGCGTGGCAACAGAGAGCCACCGAATCGAGCTTCTGGCCCGACTCCCAAACGCTGGCGTTCGGCATCAATGTACCCAAGGCGCTGGGGGATTTTCTGGTGCTGGATGCCCTCTATCGCACCGAGGGTTGCGCCATTGCGGTGGATGACAAGGCCATCCAGAGCGAGATCCGCCAGCTTGCCTCTCGTGAAGGGAGCTTTGTCTGCCCGGAGGGGGCCGCTGCGTTTGCTGCCGCGCGTCAACTGCGCGAGGCTGGCTGGATCCGTGGGGGAGAGCAGGTAGTGGTGCTCAATACCGGTGCCGGTATCAAGTACCCGGATGCGATCACTGTGCTGCCCCAGCGTCTGCAGCGTGACGGGAGGATCCCGGCATGAATCTGGACTTGCCTTTCATCCTTACGACGCTGCCCGCCTTCGGCAAGGCGGTCTGGGTCACCTTGCAACTGGGAACCCTGGTGATCCTCACCTCGCTGGCGGTCGCCCTGCTCAATGTGGTGCTGTTGAGCCTGCACAAGCGGCCGCTCAGCGCGCTGATCCGCGGGTATGTCGAGCTGGCCCGCAACACGCCGCTGCTGACCCAGCTGTTCTTTCTCTATTTCGGACTGCCTGCGCTGGGCTTGTCGCTCTCCGGATTTGCCACTGCGGTGATCGCCATGACCTTCCTCGGCGGGGGTTATCTGACCGAAGCGCTGCGTGCAGGCATTCAGGCGGTGCCCGCCAGTCAGCTGGAGGCTGGCCGAGCCATCGGCCTCTCTCGCTGGCAACTGCTGCGCTACGTGCAACTGCCTCAGGCCTGGCTCGCCACTCTGCCCGCGCTGTTTGCCAACTTCATCTTCCTGCTCAAGGAGACGACGGTGGCTTCGGCAGTGGCGGTGCCAGAGCTGCTCTACACCACCAAGAATTACATCGCCCTCTACTACAAGACCTACGAGATGCTGGCGGTACTGACATTGATGTGCGTGCTGATTTTTCTGCCGCTGTCGCTTGCTCTGCGAGTCGTTGAAAGGAGGCTGCAACATGGTCAGTTCGGTCACTGAGCTGCTAATGCAGGCACTGCCACTGCTGGCGGTGGGCGCAGGCCAGACCCTCACCATCTCGCTGCTGGCCATCCTGTTTGCCACCCTCGGCGGAGTTGCTTACGGCGTGCTGGCGCAACAGGGCGGTCGGTTGGTGCGGGGGCTGCTGCGTCTCTATCTCGAGCTGTTTCGGGTGGTGCCGGTGCTGGTGTGGCTCTATCTCTTTTTCTTCGGGTTGCCGATCTTTTTCGGCCTCGATATGCCGGCCTTCTGGTGCGCCGTGCTGGTGCTCGCCCTGTGGGGGGCCAGCGAGGTGGGGGAGGTGGTGCGTGGTGGTCTGGGGTCCCTCGCCCGTGGTCAGCAGGAGGCCGGGCTGGCGCTCGGGCTCTCGACCTGGCAGCTCTATCGCCATGTGTTGCTGCCGCAGGCGTTGCAGCGGCTGACGCCGCCGACCATCAACATCTACACCCGCATCATCAAGACCAGTTCGCTGGCGGTGTTGATCGGGGTGGTAGAGGTGATCAAGGTGGGCCAGCAGATCATCGAGCGTACCTATGGCTCGGTGCTTATTTACGGTCTGCTGTTTCTGTTCTTTTTTCTGGTCTGTTATCCGCTCTCGCTCGCCTCGCGCTGGCTGGAGCAACAATGGGGTAATGCGGTATGACACCTCTGCTTGAACTCGGTTCTGTCAGTAAACAGTTCGGCCCGAATCGGGTGCTGGATCGGATCAGCCTCAGCGTGCGCGCCGGGGAGGTGATCGTCATCCTGGGGCCGAGCGGTTGTGGCAAGAGCACACTGCTGCGCACTCTCAACGGGCTCGAACCCATTCAGGGGGGCGAGATCCGCTTCGATGGTGTGCTGCTGGATGGTGCCACCGACTGGCAGCGGGTGCGCCAGCGGATCGGCATGGTGTTCCAGAGCTATCACCTCTTCCCCAACCTGACGGTGCTGGAAAACGTGCTGCTTGGCCCCCTGCAGGTGCAAAAGCGGGAGCGGGCAGAGGCGCTGCTGCAAGCCGAGCAGCTGCTGACCCGCATCGGCCTGTGGGAGCGGCGCCATGACTATCCGCGCCAGCTCTCCGGTGGTCAGCAGCAGCGCATCGCCATCGTGCGGGCGCTGTGCATGAACCCGCAGGTGATGTTGTTTGATGAGGTGACCGCTGCGCTGGATCCCGAGATGGTGCAGGAGGTGCTGGAGGTGATCCGCGATCTCGCCGGCAGCGGCATGACCCTGCTCATCGTCACCCACGAGCTGGCCTTCGCCCGGGCGGTGGCGGATCGCATCGTCTTCATGGATGGCGGCCACATTTTGGAGCAGGCCGCACCCCACCAATTTTTCGACAATCCCGGGAGCCAGCGTGCGCGCCAGTTCCTCGCCAAGTTTTCTTATACAAATGTCATCAAACGAAAGGAGTCAGCATGAAAAAAATCACCTCGGTTCTGCTTAGTGCCTTATTGGGGCTGGGTCTCGCCAGCGGCGCTGCCCATGCGGCGGACGGTTCCCTCGACAAGATCAAGGCGCGGGACAAGCTCATCGTCGGCGTCTTCACCGACAAACCACCGTTTGGCTATGTGGACGAGAAGGGGAACTACGTCGGTTTTGACACGGATCTGGGTCGCCGCTTCGCCAAGGACCTGCTGGGGGACGAGAACAAGATCGAGTTCGTGGCGGTGGAGCCCGCCAGTCGCATCCCCTTCCTGCAGAGCGACAAGGTGGATCTGATCCTCGCCAATATGACGGTGACCCCGGAGCGGCGCGAGGTGGTGGATTTCACCAACCCGAACCTGCGAGTGGCGGTACAGGTGCTGGTGCCGGAAGGGAGTCCGGCCAAGAAGCTCGACGATCTGGCCAGCAAGACCCTGATCGTGACCACCGGCACCACGGCCGACATCTGGCTGACCCGCAACCACCCGGAGTGGAAGGTGCTCAAGTTCGAGAAGAATACCGAATCCTTGCAGGCGCTGGCCCAGGGTCGTGGCGATGCCTATGCCCAGGACAACCTGGTACTGTTCAGCTGGGCCAAGGAGAATCCGGGCTACCGGGTGCTGCCCGAAAAACTGGGCTCGGAAGATCCCATCGCCCCGGCGGTGAAGAAGGGCAATATCGAGCTGCGTGACTGGGTCAACGATCGTCTCGCCAAGCTGGGGGAAGAGAAGTACCTGCTGAAACTCTATGACCAGTATGTGCGTGACAAGCTCAGCCCTGATACCGATCCGAATGATGTGATAGTCGAAGGAGGAAAATGGCAGGGTTAATGGACAAACCCTGTTTCGAAGAGTGTGTTGAGTGTGTGAAGTAAGTGAAGAGTGAGGTCTTGGTTCCGTTGGTATGCAAACCGCAAGGTTTGATTTTTCCGGGCGTCCCCTGCTAGAGAGGACGCCCTTTTTTATGTGCCCAAGCGTGGATTAGTGCACTTCATCCCACGCCATCTGCCAGTGGGAGCCGATGCCCGGCTCGTACTGGGTCGCGGTGGTGGTCCACTGCTGGCAGTAGCCACTGTAGGGGAAGGGCTTGCACTGATAGATCTTGCCGTTTTTCGGCTGCAACACCCTGGTACCGGCGGTGTAGGACTTGATGTCGTTCGGGAAGCGGAACTGGTAGTCGCCGCCACTGCTCTGCTCCTTGAACATCAGATCCATGGTCTGCTGGAGGGTCTCGCCGCCCGCTTTCGGGGTGGCCTTGATCACCAGCTGGTGGTGACCTGCCGTGAGCCCTTCCAGCGCCATGCTGAAGGTGTGGCTGCTGTCTTTGATATCTGCACGGCTTTCACCCTTGGCGACGCCGCCGTGATCATAGAGGGTGTTGGAAACGGCCAGATCGCCCTGTGCAGTGACGGTAAAGTCGAGGGTTGCCTTGCCGTTGTCCAGCACATAGTCGCTGGCCAGACCGCTGACGCTGATGCTGTCCACCACAGGCGGTTGCAGCTGTTGCAGGTCAATCTCGACTCGCTCCAGTTTGCTGTCACGCTTCAGATAGACGGGGTTCATGCCGTAGACAGGATTGAACTGGCCATCGGCCCCTTGCTGACCGGCGCGGATCTGGCTCTGTTCGGCGTTGATCTTGCTGGCGAGGGCGTGGGCCCAGTTGTTCTTCTGGCCCTGCTCGGCAGTGGCGATGGTCAACACGGTTTGCAACTCGGGGCGCTCGCCGTTGGCATCGAATACCCGGGTCATCGCCTTGTCACCCACCGCGAGGTCGATGGAGGGGTAGATAGTGCCTGCCTGGCTCCACTCCAGCGGCGGCTGGCTGCCATCTTTGAACTTGGCATCGATGATGTTGTAGAAGCTGTTGCTGGTGTCGCCCACTTCCCACACGCCGAGGATCAGTTGATAACCGCTGCGCTCCGGCAGGGTACAGTTGTGGGTCACCTGCTTGGGCGGTTGCACCATGTTGCCGTCGATGACGCAGAAGGGGGTCAGGTCGAACGAGGCGCGGGTGAGCGGCTGGTTGGGGTTCCAATCCTGCTTGGTGAGGTAGTAGCGCCAGTTGCGGGTGACGTGGTTGGCGGTGAAGGTCCAGCTGATGGCGAAGGGGCCGGGTTGTACTTCGCGCTTGGTCCAGCGATCGCTGGTCTGGATGTTCAGCTCGCTCCAGCGCGGGCTGCCCGCCGAGGCGATTTGACCATCCTGCGGGCCGCTCTGCGGAAAGCCGGAGGGACCCTCTACGCTTTGCGGTTCCCACTGCACGCCGCCACACTGGCTGTTGCCGCCGGTGTTGCACAGGTAGTTGCGGCTCTCGGGCTGCTTGATGTAGCCATGCGCAAGGGCGCTGCCGCTGGCCAGCAGGGCTAGCACTGCGGCGATGTGATTGAGTTGGATTTTTGCTGCCATACATTCCTCTGTTCGACAGATGTGGGCAGTCAGTTGGCCGGGGAGTTCCCCGATGCACACTGGCGTGTGGCAACCCCGCTATCCTGGACAACATGTCTGTAGACCGGAGGCTTTGCGTCCCGACCTTTCGGTCGGTTTGCCAAATGACTGGATGGGTATTGATGGGCCACATGTTCGGCCATCAGCATTGTGCACCTCATTGATTAATTATTTGAAGTTAAATGTTTAAATACACCGTCAAACGGAGTGCAGCCAATCCTAACCAGTTGTTTTTAAATCGTTCTCTTGTTGGTGAACTGTGCCGATCCCCGTTGAATATGGCGATAAGATGCATGCTGATTGCGTGTTGTTGGCGCAAAAAAACCTGCCAGTCGGGCTGGCAGGTCGGGTGACAAGGCGACACGGGTTGACGCCGTCAGTGACGGGCGCGCTGCTCGCCTGAGGTGTGAGGTACGGGCGCCATCATCGGGGCTGCGGTTGACGCCTTGCCCAGTTTGAATACCGCAAGCCGCTCATCCAGGCTGCGAGAGAGACCGGCCAGCAGCTCGCTCTCCTGCGCCAGTTGCGAGGCGGATTGGGACATCTCCAGCGCCGAGTCATTGATACCGCTGACGTTGCGGTTCATATCCTCGGCGACCATGCTCTGCTGTTCGGCGGCGGTGGCAATCTGGGTCGCCATGTCGCTCACATGCTGGATGCGGTTGACGATCAGGGTGAGATCCTGCCCCGCCTGCTGCGACTGGTTGACGCTGCTCTCCGCCAGTTTGCGGCTGGTATCCATGGCGTTGGCGGCGGTGACGGCCCGTTGCTGCAGTTGGGCGATGGTGCTCTGGATCTCTTCGGTAGACTGGCGAGTGCGGCTGGCCAGTTGGCGCACCTCGTCGGCCACCACGGCAAAGCCGCGGCCCTGTTCGCCAGCCCGGGCTGCCTCGATGGCGGCGTTGAGGGCCAGCAGGTTGGTCTGCTCGGAGATGGCGCTGATGACGGCGGTTACCTCGCTGATCTGCATCACCCCCTCCTTGAGCTGATTGACCTGCACGGTGGCCTGTTCCACCTCGGTGGCCAGCGCCCTGATGCCGTGCACGCTGGCGTGAACGTCGCGGTTGCCGAGCCCGGCTTCACCGGTGGCCTCTTGAGTATCCCGCGCGGTATTTTCGGCGTGACCGGCCACATCGGAGATGGTGGTGCTCATCTCGTTCATGGCGGTGGCGAGCTGGGCCAACTGATCCCGCTGGCTGGTCACCGCCTGATTGGTCTGCTCGGCAGAGGCGGCGATGCGCAGGGCGGCATCGGCCACGTTGCGAGCCCCCAGACTGGCCTCCAGCAGGGCATGGCGGATGGCATCGAGACTCTGGTTGGTGCAGCGGGCGACCACCCCCAGCTCATCCTTGCCCTGTACCGGAATGCTCACCATCAGGTCGCCCTTGGCGACCCGCTGCATGGCGTCGTTGATCTGGCCGAGAGGGGCGACGATCGAGTGGGTGATGCGCCAGCCCAGCAGCCCCATCAGCAGGATGGCGATGGCAGTGGCGGTGCCCATCTTCATGTATTGAGCCCAGATGGTCTGCTGAATATCTTGCAGCAACATGCCGGAGCCGAGGATCCAGCCCCAGGGCTGATAACCGGAGACCATGGAGAGCTTGTCAGCGGTTTCGCCCGACGGGCCGGTCCAGACATATTGCAGGGTGCCCTGTTTGCCCCCCTTGGCGATATCCACCATCTGGAACCAGAACTGCCCGGCGGTGGCCGCGCCACCTTCTCCCATTTTCTGACCGACCAGTTCGGGGCGGATGGGGTGAACCAGCATGGTGCGGTTCTCGTCGATGACAAACAAATAGTTGTTGCCATCAAAGCGCATGTGGGTCAGCAGCTTGCGCGCCTCCTGCTGGGCCTGCTCCGCCGGCAGGGTGCTGGCCAGAAACTGGATCTGGCTCATGGCCTGGCCCAACACCGCATTGAGCCGCGCCTCCCGCTCACTCATCAGATTGAGTTTGAGCGCGTTGGCCGAGATGAACAGCAGCGAGACAAAACCGACAAACGCCAACGTGAGCAGCAAGATCAATTTGCGGCTCACGGTGATATCACCGAGCTTGAACATGATTAAACCCTCGTTATCCCGTTTTATGGTGGCTCTGTACCGCTGCAGCCAGTTTGTCAAAGTTAACAACTCATTTACTTTCAGCCGTTTGCCGACCTTTTCTAATGAGCGTTTGAACAACAGTATAGCCAGCAGACAGAGCGCCCCACTTTTTGGTAGCGTGTTCATGCGCATCCCTGCGCAATTTTTGCCGAAGAGTGTGAATGATTTGGCATTTCATCAAAAAAAGGAGTGGGCCCCGCTCTGGGTGATCCCATCACAAGAGGGAATTTATGAGTTCCATTGCCAGGAATTACTTCAACCAGCTCAACGCCGACTACCTGCAGGTACACAGGCGCAAGGAGGATCTGTTCTGGTCCACCTATATGGGCACCAGCGATGATCAGGCCGGTTTCACTGCGGCCGAGCAGACCTACAAGGCGTTCTGTGCCAATCCGGCCCGCCTGCCCGCATTGCGGGAGATGCTGGCGCAGGCCGATGAGGATGATCTCAAGCACGGTCTGCAAGGCTGGATCGCCTTCTTCGAATGCAATGTCATCGAGGATCCGGCCGCCGCCGCCCTGATGGACGAGCTGGTGGCCGCCGAGGCGGAGCTGTTCGCCCGCCGCAAGGGGCTGAAACTGACCCTGTTGGATGAGCAGGGCCAGCAGGTGGCCGGTAGCCTGCCCGCCGCCAGCACCTCCCTTGCCGCCAGCCCGAACGAGGCGGTGCGCCAGAGCGCGCTCGCCATGTTCCACACTCTGGAGCAGTGGGTGGTCGACAACGGTTTTCTCGAGGTGGTGGCGATCCGCAACCGCTTTGCCCGCGCCATGGGCTATCGCGACTACTTCGACTACAAGGTGCGCAAGAACGAGCAGATGAGCCCGGAGCAGCTGTTCGCCATCCTCGACGACTTCATCGCCCGCACCGACGTCCGGCTGCAACAGAGCCTCGCCGAGCTGAAGGCCGCCAAGGGTGAGGCTGCACTGCTGCCCCACAACCTGCGCTATGCCATCAGCGGCGATGTGACCCGTCAGCTCGACCCCTATGTGCCCTTCTCGCGGGCGCTGAAGGATTGGGTCGAGAGCTTCCGCCGTCTCGGCATCCAGTATCGCGGGGCGACCCTGACGCTGGACTTGCTGACGCGGGAGGGGAAATACGAGAACGGCTTCTGCCACGGCCCGGTGCCGAGCTTCTTCCAGCAGGGGGAGTGGGTGCCGGCGGTGGTCAACTTCACCAGCCTGGCCGACCCGGCGCAGGTGGGCAGCGGCTGGAACGGCCTCAACACCCTGTTCCACGAGGGAGGGCATGCCGCGCATTTTGCCAATGTCACCGGCAACGCCCCCTGCTTCTCACAGGAGTTTCCGCCCACCTCCATGGCCTATGCCGAGACCCAGTCGATGTTCTGCGACAGCCTGCTGGACGATGCCGACTGGCTCAAACGCTACGCCAGAAATGCGGCGGGAGAGGCGATCCCCGATGCCCTCATCAAGGAGATGATCGCCGCCCGCCAGCCGTTTCGGGCCTTCAACGAACGCCAGATTGCGCTGGTGGCCTACTTCGAGCGGGATCTCTACGCCATGGATGAGGCCAAACGCACCCCCGAGGCAGTGCTGGCACTGGCCCGCCAGTGGGAGCGCAAGATTGTCGGGGTAGAGAGCCCGCGCCCGCTGCTGGCCATTCCGCACCTGCTTAATCAGGAGTCGGCCTGTGCCTATCACGGCTACCTGCTGGCGCTGATGGCGGTGGAGCAGACCCGCGCCTTTTTCCTCAAGCGTGATGGCTACCTCACTGACAACCCGCGCATCGGGCCGGATCTGGCCGCCCATTACTGGGGGCCGGGTAACGGCATGAGCCACGATGAGACCCTGCGCAGCCTGACTGGTGAGGGATTCAGCGCGGTGCCGCTGGCCGAGGCATGCAACCTGAGCGCCGCCGACGCATGGCAGCTGGCACAAGCCTGCATGGCCGCCGCGCAGCAGCGCCCCGCCGCCGGTGAGGGTTCCCCGCTCGACGCCCATATCCGGGTGGTACACGGCGCGGAGCTTATCGCCGACAACAGCGAATCAGAAACCCGCATGCTGGCCGATTTCGAAGCGTGGATCGTTAACCATTACCGACGAGCGTCAGCTGCGTAATTCACGGTGCTCCCGGCGATCTGGTCGGGAGCATCGCTTTTCGTGGCTATTTGTTGTCGCAACAGCGTCTGGTGTTGCCATTTTGCGGGTAGGTTGCGACGTGCCCTGTCGCTTTGTAGATTGGGACTGCAATCTTTTCATCAGATATGTATTCGTATGAACATGAATACGAATAGTGGGTGGCACTGTCATGGAGCCCGCAATCCACACGGTTTTGCCTAATTTATCAATAGTGTTTTTTGTAGCTATCTTTGTGCATAAATATCAAGCAGACCAATCCATTTGATAACCATTCCCATTTTTCCGGATTGACTAAATTGTCCACAACGGCAGAATCGCCCGTCTTGCCACTCCCGATGTGAATCGGGTTCGGAAAGCCTCAGATCTCCGCCCGGAGATGGCTGGGCCGCACATAGGAAAGGTGCTGGCCCACTGCCCGCCTTTCACCCTCGAAATCAGCACACAAGTCAGGAAGCCCTCTTGCTCATCAGGCAGGAGCGGACGGGTGTGTATATCCGTATGGCCGTGCAGGGACGATACGACCAGCGTTTGTTATGGGTGGTATGTTGCGAATGAATCGCATCTTTTTGATGTTTGCGCTGTTGCCCCTGCTGGTGTGTGCCAGTGAGGTGGACAGGGCGCGCGAAGCCTGGGTGATCAAGGCCCGGGCGGGAGAGCTGGATGCGGCGGCGCACGGGCTGAGCGGCCTCTATCGCCAGAGTGGTGATGGCAAGGTGCTCGATGACCTGATCGCCGTGCAACTGTGGCGGGGGGATCGCAAGGGGGCACTGGCCGCCTGTGAGCCGTGCGAGTTCAGCCCCATCAGCAACAGTACGCTGGAAGGGGTGGCTCGCGCCGCCCGCGACGAGAAGCGCTACTCCGAGGCAATCAGCTATTACCGCATCCTGCAGGGGCGTGATCCCGCCAACCCCAATGGCTGGCTCGGGCTGTTTCTCACCGCCAGCGATCAGGGCAACCGCGAGCTGGCCCGCAGCGCAGCGGCTGATTATGAAGCCCGTTTCGGCCGCGATCAGGCGATCCTCGAAGCCCGCATCTATGCCGCCCGTCAGGGTGACGATCCTATGGGTGAGCTGCTGGCCCGCCAGCAGTGGCTGGAGCTGGAGCCGGACAACCCCGAGCAGGTGCTGGCGCTCTATCGGGTGGCGGTGAGCCTGGGGGCGGGGCCTGCGGCGGCGGAGCTGATGGACCGTTACCCCAAGCTGTTCAAACCGGTCGACCGGCTCTGGCTCGACTACTACCAGGCGGTCAACCTGCTGCGGATCTCGGCCCAGACCGAGGATCCGGTGCTGGCACGTCGTTCCCTGACTCGCACGCTGGCGTTGCAAGACAGGATCCTGGCCCGCGCGCCACACGATCATGTGCTCTACATCAGTGCCCGCCGCGATGTGGTGGTGACGCTGGTAGCCCTCGGTGATTTTGTCCGGGCCGAGCAGGAGTCCGCCGCGCTGCAGGCCGAGGGGCCATTGCCTGACTATGTACTGGAGGCGCGCGCCGATGCGCTGGCCGGGCTGGGACGGGTGGATGAGGCCTCCGTGATTTACCAGCAACTGGCGACGCCGGCCCGCGCCAAAGACAAGCGGCTGCTGGAGAGGCGCTTCTACGCCTACAGCGACGGCGAGCGCTATGGCGCGGCGCAGGGGCTGCTGGACGGTTGGCAGGAGCCACCGACGCGCTGGGATTTCACCGGCAATATGCGGATGGCCAACGACGACTACGAGAAGGTGTTGCAGCTGAAAACCCTGCTGCAGGCCTGGCGTGGTGAGGCAGGTGCCGCAGAGGCGCAGTTGGAAGGGTGGCTGCAAACCGCGCCAGCCAACCCCTGGCTCTGGTTGCAACTGGGGGATATCCGCCGTTGGCGTGGTCATCCCGACGGGGCCGAGCAGGCTTATCAGCAGGCGGTGCGCTGGCTACCTGCCGGTCGCACCGTGCTGGCCGAGCCCGGTCGCCTCAATGCCCGGCTCGACAAGGGCGATTGGCAGGGCACGCCGCAGGCCGTGCGCTCCCTGGGCAACCTGACCCGTGATCGTCAAGAGTTGCAGCAGCGGCTGACTCTGGAGCAGGCCCCGCAATTGGTCACCGAGGTTACCCACGGCCGCAACGAAGGGGGCTCGGTGCAGGCCAGCCGTGACTGGAGCTACGACAGCCGCCTCTACAGCGCTCGCACTGATGGTGGCGATCGGCTGTTTGTCCGCCGTCAGGGCAGCTTTGGTGAGTTCGATCAACAGCCCGAGCGCGCCGCCTATACCGGGCTGGGGGCCGAGCTCTCCTTCTACCCGCTGCAACTGACGCTGGAGGGTGGCACGGGTAGCGAGCTCAACCACAAAGGCTATCTGTGGAGTCGCCTCGACTGGCGGCTGGACGATCGCTGGACGCTGGGCACTGCCATCAACCTCAATAGTGCCGACACTCCGTTGCGGGCACTGGCGCGCGGCAACTACGCCGATCAATACCAACTCGATCTGGGCTGGCGTCAGGATGAGACCCGCGAGGGGGCGCTGCGGCTGGAGCGGATGGATATCAGCGATGGTAACCGGCGGCTGACCGCCTCCGGCTGGCTGCGTCAGGATCTCTGGCGCCGGGATCGCTGGTGGTTCGATACCACCTTGCGTGGCGCCACCTCCCGCAACGAGGCGGTGGAGGTCGACTACTTCAATCCCCTGCAGGATCGCAATCTGGAGCTGGAGCTGGCGGGGCGCTACCGGCTGCCGCTGGATGGGCGTCGCTCCCTGCTGCAGAGCCTGATCATCAGTGGCAATCAGTACTGGCAACAGGGCTATGGCAGCGATCAGGGGTGGCAGCTCAGCTATCGCCACGACTGGATACTCTCTCCCGCCCTCAGCCTGGGTTATGGCCTTGGCCGCCGTCAGGCCATCTATGACGGCAATCCCGAGTTCGGAAATTTCATCTTCGCCAATCTGCAATGGAGTTTCATGTGATGAGACGCTGGCTTGCTCCTTTTGTTGTGCTGCTTGCACTGCTGCCTTCGCTGACGCAGGCGGCCCGGCAACCCGACGACTATGTGGTGCTCTGCTACCACGATATCGTCGATCTGAAATTGACCCCCAACCTCAAGCTCTATCCCCAGACCATCCGGCGCGACACCCTGATCCGCCACTTCAACTGGATCAAGCAGCAGGGTTATCACCCGGTCAGCTTCCAGCAGATCCTGGATGCCAAAGCGGGCAAGGCACCGCTGCCGGAGAAGGCGATCCTGCTCAGCTTCGATGATGGCTACGAGAGCTTCTACCGGCTGGTCTATCCGCTGCTCAAGCTTTACAACTACCCGGCAGTGTTTGCGCTGGTGGGCAGCTGGCTGGATGTGGCGGATGACCAGATGGTCCCGTACGGCAATGACAAGCTGCCGCGCAGCTACTTCGTCGGCTGGCCGCAGATCCGCGAGATGCAGGATTCCGGGCTGGTGGAGCTGGCTTCCCACACCTTCACCTCCCACTACGGGTTGCTCGCCAACCCGCAGGGCAACGTGCAGCCGGCGGTGACCACCGCAGGCTGGAGCCAGCATGGCTACGAGAGCATGGCCGACTACCGGGCCCGGATAAAAGCCGACTTCGATGCATCGGCCAGTCAGCTCAGGGAGCAGACCGGTCGGGCACCACGGATCCTGGTCTGGCCCTACGGCGCCTTCAACCAGACTGCGCTGGAGCTGGCCAGTGCGGCCGGGATGCCCTACACCTTCACGCTGGCCGAAGGGCTCAACAAGCTGAGTGACTCGGGCAGCACGGTGCGCCGCTATCTGCTGGAGGAGGACACCAGCCTCGAAACCCTGGACGAGATCATGGGAGGCAATACCTGGGAGCGGCAGGTGGAGCGGCTGGTGCATGTGGATCTGGACTATGTCTACGACAAGGATCCGCTGCAGATGAACAAGAACATCGACATGCTGCTGGATCGGATCAAGGGCTACGGCATCACCACCGTCTATCTGCAGGCCTATGCCGATGACAATGGCGACGGGGTGGCGGAGGCGCTCTATTTCCCCAACCGTCATATGCCGGTCAAGGCGGATCTCTTCAACCGGGTGGCCTGGCAGCTCAAGACCCGGGCCGGGGTCAAGGTGTTCGCCTGGATGCCGGTGATGGCCTACGACATGGGACCAAACCACGCCTATGTCACCGACAGCCGTACCGGCGCCCCCGCCAAGGGGCAGTATCTGCGCCTCTCACCCTGGGATCCTGCCAGCCGTCAGCTGTTGCTGGATATCTATGAGGATCTCGGCTTTTACACCAAGTTTGATGGTCTGCTGTTCCACGATGACGCCTTCCTCAGTGACTACGAGGGGCCGATGCCGCTGGCGCGTACTCCTGACGCGCTGCAGGCGCAGGGGGAGCAGAAGACCGATCTGTTGATCGACTTCACCATGGCGCTGCGCGATGCCGCCGCCCGCTATCGGCAGGGGGGCGCCGACGGGCTCAAGACCGCCCGCAACATCTATGCGGCGCTGGTGACCGAGCCGCAATCCCAGCAGTGGTTTGCCCAGAGCATGGCGGCGTTTGCCAAGGCCTATGACTACACCGCCGTGATGGCCATGCCCTATATGGAGCAGGCAGAAAACCCCGATGAGTGGCTGGCCAGGCTGGCGGAAGATTCACTGGCACAGGTGCCGGCCAATCGGCTGGTGTTCGAGCTGCAGAGCCGCAACTGGCGCACCGACCAGCCCATCCCCGATGCCGAGCTGGCGCGCTGGATGGAGATCATTCAGCGCAAGGGGGTGACCAACTTTGGTTACTACCCGGATGATTTTCACAACAATCAGCCGGATCCGGCCGTGCTCAAGCCGGTCTTCTCGGTGCAGACCCAGCCTCAGCCGACCCAGCTGCCAGCCACGCCGGTTGCAGCCAGCGCCGCCACGGCGACCCACGGGGAGGCGCTACGGTGAAGGATCTTCTGGAAGGCATCGCCATCTTTACCCTGGCCTATCCCAGCCTGATGGCGATGGTGTGGGTCTGTGGCGGCCTCTATTACTACTTTCAGTGGGAGCGGCGGGATATCGCGCTGGCCAAGCAGGGGCTGGAGCTCCCCTATTACCCCAAAGTGACGTTAATGGTGCCCTGCTACAACGAGGGAGCCAACGTCGAGGAGACCATCGGCCACCTGCTGCGCCAGCGTTATCCCGATTTCGAGGTGCTGGCCATCAACGATGGCAGCAAGGATGACACCGGCGCGCGGCTGGATCGGCTGGCGCAGCAGGATCCGCGCCTGACCGTGATCCATCAGCACAACCAGGGCAAGGCGATGGCACTCAACAACGGGCTGGCCGTGGCCAGCGGGGAGATCTTGGTCGGCATCGACGGGGATGCGGTGCTGGACTATGACGCGGTGCGCTGGATGGTGAAGCACTTCATCGAGAGCCCGAGGGTCGGGGCGGTTACCGGCAATCCGCGGGTGCGTACCCGTTCCACCATCATCGGCAAGATCCAGACTGGCGAGTTCAGCTCCATCATCGGCCTCATCAAGCGGGCTCAGCGGATCTACGGCACCGTCTTCACCGTCTCCGGGGTGGTGGTGGCCTTTCGCAAGCAGGCTGTCGAGGCGGTCGGCGGCTGGAGCAATGACATGGTGACCGAGGACATCGACATCAGCTGGAAGCTGCAGCTGGCCGGTTGGCTCATCCACTATCAGCCGCAGGCGCTCTGCTGGGTGCTGATGCCGGAGACGGTGCGCGGCCTCTACAAGCAGCGGCTGCGCTGGGCGCAGGGGGGCGCCGAGGTGTTTTTGCGCTACGGGTTGCAGGCGATGCGCTGGCGCAACCGCCGCTTCTGGCTGCTGCTGCTGGAGTATCTCTCCAGCGTGACCTGGTGCTACAGCATGTTGCTGTTGGCGCTGATCTGGCTGATGGAGCCGAACCTGAGCGGGTTGGCGGTGGGTCACCTGTTCCAGTGGACCGGGGTGATGATGACCGCCATCTGCCTGCTGCAGTTCGGGGTCAGCATCTTTATCGACCACCACTACGACAAGAGCATGGCCCGCAGCTTTATCTGGTGCGTCTGGTATCCGCTCATCTACTGGCTGCTCAATCTGGTGACCGTAGTGGTGGCAGTGCCCAAGGCGATCCTGCGTCGCCGTGGCCAGTTGGCCGTGTGGGAAAGTCCTGACCGAGGAGAGTCGTTCCGTGACAAAACATAAGCTGGCGAACGAGATGATCATCAGCAACGGCACCCGGCGCAGTTGGAAGTACCGGCTGCGGGATTTGTTGCTTCTGCTGGTGACCTGGAGTGGCTGGTTGTTTCTGGCGCTGCAACCCTGGCTCAACTATCTGGAGACGGAAGAGAATCAGAGCTTTATCGGCTCGCTGGATGCCGTCGAGGTGGGGCAACTGTTTCTGGCCCTGCTGTTCGGCATCTTCCTGCTGATCCACTCCTGGGCGAAATACAACAAGCTGCTGTATCGCTTGATGCGAAAGCGATCCACCGCGACAAAGTCATCATAAGGGGCCGGTTGGCCCCTTTCTGTTTTATTACCGGTCACTCACTGCGAGGCGGGCAGTACACGGTAACGTGTCTTTTTTGGTCATTATTGGTCATTCATCAATGACTTTATTTCCGCATTTTTCACAGATGGCGTGGCGTTCAAAGCGATCCATGTTGGCCAGAAAGGGGCCCGCCGCCCAGCCGGTAATGAAGTCCTTGATAAACGCTTTGCGCTTTTGCTCCGGTGTCGGTTGTTTGCCAAAGGATTTGTCGACCAGCACCACGACATGGGTGGTCTCGCGCTGACAGCTGGGGCAGAAGCGTTGTTCGGTGGATGCAAGCAAGGGGGGCTCCTTGTCCGGAAGAGTGGGCTGCAGGTTTTCCGCCGCAGATATGCAGTGTCCCCATTTGATTCCTTTTGCTGGCAGGTCGTCAATCACAGCGGAGGTGGATTGTGCGCCATCTCCTATGAAGAGAGGCAAGCCAGCAAGCGTGATCATAAGGGGCCAGTCGGCCCCTCTTTTGTTTCCGTTTGTCACACATTGCCACACAACCTTCCCCCTCAGGCAAAGTCTTGTGACCGGATGGGAGTGTAATGGCGCCATGAGCAGGGAGATGGGGCCCTGCAGCGATGGAACCAGGGAGAATGTTATGACGGATAAACGGGTTTGGTGGCTGTTGCCACTGCTGGCGGTCGGGGTCTGGTGGCTGGGTTATGCGGGGGATGCCAACGGGGTGTGGCCCTGGCGCCATGAGATGTTGTTGCTGACCGGCCTGCTGGGGATGACCTATATGGCGATTTCGCTGTTGCTGGCGCTGCGCTTGCCGCAGCTGGAGCTCTGGTGTGGCGGTCTGGATCGGATGTTGCGATTGCACCGTCAGACGGCCATCGGCGGTGCATTGGCGCTGACCGCCCACTGGCTGCTGGTGGAGGCCCCCAAGTGGGCGGTCTCGGCAGGTTGGCTGAGTCGTCCCGCGCGGCGTGGAGCCAGCGCTGCCGAAGTGGGTGCCGGAGCAGGCAATGGCATCTCGCTCCATGCCCTTGGCAATACCCTGGGGGAGTGGAGTTTCTATCTGCTGATCGCGCTGGTGGTGCTGAGTTTGCTGGCGCTGGTGAGTTATGGCCGTTTTCGACTGATCCACCGGCTGGCCCCGCTCATCTATCTGGCGGGCTGGTGTCACGGGCTCTGCTTGTTACCTCAGGTGGGGGTCATGACCCCGGTGGGGGTGTCGATCTGGCTGGTCGGCGGGATAGGTGCCATTGGCGCCCTCTACTCCCTGTTGGGGCAGGTAGGGGCGCGGGATCGCCATCCGGGCCGGGTCATTGCGGTGCGGGCGCTGGCGGATCAGACCTGCGAGCTGACCATGCAGCTGGAGCGGCCGCTCGCCCATTACCGCCTAGGCCAGTTTGCCTTCTTCGAGTTTGACGCCAAGGAGGGGCCGCACCCCTTTACCCTGGTGCGGGTGTCAGCGGATCGGCGCCAGCTGGTGATCGCGGTGCGGGCGCTCGGGGATCATACCCGTCAGCTGGTGGCAAAGGCGCGCGCCGGGGATGGGGTGGTGGTGACCGGGCCCTATGGCGCCTTTGTCGCGCCGCAGGGAGGAGGGCGAGCCCTCTGGCTGGGGGCCGGGATCGGCATCACGCCGTTTGTGGCCTGGCTGGAGGGGTTGGCTGCCCGTGGAGAGCGCAGCGAGGGGATCACCCTGATCCAGTGTGCGCCGGATCTGGCAGGCGCCGTCTACCACCGGCGGTTGGCCGAGCTCTGTCATCGCACCGGCGTGCGCTATCAGCTGCATCTGGACAAGGCTGCCGGGCGGCTGGATCTGGCCCGCATCGCGCAGGATGCCCCCGAGCAGGTGTGGTTTTGTGGGCCGGAGGGGATGGCAGATGCCCTGACCCGGCTGTTGCCGGACGGGCATCTGCATCGCGAGCTGTTTCGCTTTCGTTGAGCGCAGTTATTGGGTGCTGGCTGGCAACTGCTTGAGGGCGGCTTGTACCGCCGCCTCCAGCTGCGGGTCGCGCCCGGCCACCATGTCGGCGGGGGTGAGTGGCACCTGAACGTCCGGGATCAGCTCCTGATTTTCGTAGAAGGTGCCGTCCGGTTTGCGCAGCCCCAGGGTCGGAATGCCGTAGGCGAGCCCAGGGATCAGCCGGGAGTCGTGGTTGTAGACCATGGTGCCGGTGCCGGGCACCGGATCGCCGACGATGGGGCCGACCTTGAGGGCGCGGTAGTACTCGGGGAAGGCGGAGCCTTCCGAGTAGCTGGCGGCGTTCACCAACACCACCGACGGCTTGGTCCACTGGCGGGTGGCGGCGTCGGTTTCACCCTTGCCCTGACGGGGCCAACTGCTGGCCATCCCCTTGGTGCTGCCACTGCCGGTCAGAAATTCCACCAGGGTATTGGCGAGATAGCCGCCGCTGTTGAAGCGGACATCGACGATCAGCGCGTCGCGATTGCGCTGTCTGCCGAGGGCATCCGCCACCACCGCATCGTAGACCTCGCTATTCATCGCTGGCAGATAGACGTAGCCGACCCGTCCTCCACTCAGCCTGGCCACCTGCTCCCGCCGTTTCTCAATCCAGCTAGCCTGTTGCAGCTGGTACTCCTGCTGCTTGTCGATGGCGGTGAGCACCACCTCGTCAGTTTGCTTGTTGCCCGCCAGCTGGAAGGTGAGGGCGAGCCTAGCACCGGCCTGATGGTTGAGGGCCTGATCCAGCTCGGCCAGATTGGCAATCGGGCTGCCGTTGATGGCGAGCAGGCGGGCGCCCGGGGCGATATCGCTCTCCTGATCCAGCGGGCCGCCAGAGAGCAGGGCAGTGAGCATCACTCCTTGCTCGCCATCCTGCCAGTAGCCGCCAAGGCTGGCGGTCTCGTCCGCCATCCGCGGGAAGGGGGCGGGGCCGTTGCCCCAGGTGTGGGAGACATTGAGCTCACCAGCCAGCTCCGCCAGCAGGTTGCCAAAGTCCCGCGGGTTGCCGATGCCCGGCAGCAGGCGGCGGTAAGCGGCGACATAGCTGTCCCAGTTCACCCCGTTCATATCGTCCAGATAGAACTCATCCCGGGTGAGCCGGGCGATCTGATCGAAGGCGGCGGTCATGCGTGCCTGCCAGCGGCCGGTGGGCTGCAAGGCGAAGGGGGCGCTGGTGGCTTCGCCGGAGTCGAGGTGGATGCGGGTGATCTCCCCATCCCGCACCAGGGTGGCGAGGGTGCCTTGTTGGTTGAGGCTTGCCAGCGCGGGGCCGGGCTGTTCACCAAACAGTTCGCTGGTTTTGCCTTTGCGCAGATCCAGGCTGTAGCCCTTGATCTCGCTCTCGCTGTTGACCCCCATCTCCTCCACCAGATAGATCAGCTGGTCGCCGATGATGCGGCTGGCGAGCAGGGTGCCGGAGGGTTGCAACAGCAGCGCTTCCCGATGGTTGAGGCGATCGCTCTCAAAGCCGTATCCCCCTTTCGGCGGCTCCAGTTCGGCAATCGCATCGGCTCTGGCGGCGCGGCTGCTGTAAATGCCGAGCAGGTTGGTGACGAGGGGCTCGCCATCGGGCCCCAATGCGCCAAACCGGGTCGATTGCCAGTAGAGAATGGCGCCATCCTGACTCCAGCTAGGTTGCCCATCCTGATAGCCGTTGAGGCTGACATTGACCGGTTTGGCCTTGGGATTGGCCGTATCGATCACCGCGATCTCCTGCTCTGCCGCATCGGGGCGGAAGGTGATCGCCAGATGGCGGGAGTCGGGAGCAAAGGCGAGATGCACCTCGTGGCGCGACGGGTTGAAGCTGGCAGGCACCAGCTCCCGCTGCTTGTTGCTCGCCAGATCCAGCAGATGGATGGCCTGGCCATCCACCACGAAGGCGAGCTGCTTGCCGTCGGGGGAGAGCACCGGACGGCTGATCCCCTTGCCGGGAATGCCCAGCAGCAGGCTCTCGGTCAGGGTACCCGGATCGCTGAACAGCAGATCCGGATCCCCCTTGCGCAGGCGATAGAGGGCGGCGTGCCCCCGCTGCTCGGACAGATAGATGAGGGCGCGCCCCTGCTCGGCGAAGAGGGGGCTGGATTGCTCGCTCGGATCGCGGGTTAGCTGGCGCACCCGCTCCCGCTCGGGGTCGACGGCAAACAGGTTGCCCTCGCTCACCAGGATCAGCTCGTCCGCCTCTTCGCTGACCAGCGCTTCGTCTGCCAGGGTCAGGGCCTCGCTCGCCTCATCCGGTGCGCTCGCCACTTGCGGGGTGAGGATCAGCTTGCGTGGCTCGTTGCTACCGGCATCGAGGCGATAGAGTTCACCCAGCCATGACCAGACCAGATCCCCGGCTCGGGAAGCGCTGAGCCCCCGCACCGGATGGCCCTGATAGTGGGTCAGCTGCTGCTCCTTGCCACTGGCGAGATCCCGGCGCCAGACGTTGAAATCGCCGCTGCGCTCGCTCAGGTAAAAGAGGGTATCCCCCTGGTCGCTCCAGACCGGATCGGTGGCGGCGACCCGATCTTCGGTCAGCTGCTTGTGCTGCTTGCCATCAAACAGCCAGAGGCGGGGCACCGCGAAGGAGTGCTGATGCTTGCGAAAGGGTTGATCCGCCGCGGGCATCTGATAGGCGAGCAACTTCCCGTGCGGGCGAGCCAGGGTCGCAGGCAGCGGCAGATCGGCCTGCAAGGTGCCGCCGCTGATCGGAGTCCAGTAGAGCTCGCCCCATTGGTAGCCTTCCGCGACAAAATGGTCGGCATCGGGGGACCCCGGCCGCTGGCTGCTCAGCAGCAGCCGTTTGCCATCGGCGCTGAAGGCTTGCGGCAGATCGGTGCGCGAATCGCGGGTGAGGCGCACCATCTCGCCGCCGCTGGCGGGTACCACGAACACATCCTCGTTGCCGTAGAGATTGGCGGCAAAGGCGAGCCGTTTGCCATCCGGCGACCAGACTGGCCGCTGGCTCAGGTAGTCGCTGCCGGTGAGCGCTGTAGCGGGGCCGCCCTCGGCACTGGCGACAAAAATGCGCCCCTGCCAGGTGAAGGCAAGCTGCTTGCCATCGGGGGAGAGGGCAGGCTCGCGCAGCCAGAGAGCATCGGCGGCAACACTGGCGGGCAGCCAGAGCAGCAGCGGCGAGCACAGTAGCGAAGAGAACAGCAGGGTGGCGAGGCGGCACGAAGATCGCATGGCATAAACCTGTCGGGGAGTGGAGTGTTATCTTCGCCGATCATTGCCCCGGGTGCCAGCGCGATAATATTTTGTATCTTGTTGTTTTAACTGTTAATTACCAATGTCAGATGACGGCGCTCAGGGCCGGTGTCGCCGCAGTTGCAAGATATGTTTTACCGGGCATATTGAGTATTGATGGCGATCCAATATCATGGCGCTCGCTCGCCGCTCGGCGGGCATAGTTCAGATGATCTGGTAACAAGAAAAGCCCGCACCAGAGGCTTGTCGAGGGATGGAATGAGAGCCGTATTACTGTGTTTGTTGGGGCTTTGGCCCGCACTGAGTTTTGCCAACCTGTCTGCCGACATGGTGATAGTCAAGAAGTCGACCTATAGCCTGACCCTGATGAAGGATGGCAAAGAGGTGAAACGCTACTGGATTGCACTGGGCCCGGCGCCCAAGGGGCACAAGCAGCAGGAAGGGGATCAGCGTACGCCGGAAGGGCGCTACACCCTCGATTACAAGAAGACCAATTCCGGCTACTACAAAGCCATCCATATCAACTATCCGAACCTGGATGACATCAAGCGAGCCAATGAGCTGGGTGTGCGTCCGGGTGGCATGATCATGATCCACGGCCAGCGCAACAGCATTGGCAACCGCAGGGTTCAGCCCTCCAACTGGACCAACGGCTGTATCGCCATGCTCAACCACGAGCTGGACGAGGTGTGGAGCGCCATCGAACCGGGCACGCCCATCATCATCGAGCCCTGATCCGCACAACGGGGGCCTTGTCGGCAGACAAGGCCCCCGTTCTGTTTGGGGTGTGATCGTCTATTGCGGATGTCTTTTTGAGACATTCGTATTGTTGTGAATGTCACTTCAAAAAAAGCCTGCAAACGGTGAGGATATGGGCTCTGTCCGTGAAGGAGTGTCCCATGTCTTTGACCGAAACCTGTCAGCGCATCGTGCGCGATCCCCATCTCTCTGCTGCCCAGAAGAGCCATGCGCTGGCGCTGGCCGCCGAGAATGCGTTGCCCTACCCCGACCTGCCTGCCGCAGTCGCCGAGGCGATGGAGCTGGGATTTATCTGCGACATGTTCGAAGGGCATGCCCCCTACAAGCCGCGCTATGTGCTGCCGGACTATGAAAAATTCCTGAGTCAGGGCTCTGCCTGGCTGGAGCTGGCGGCGCCGCAGGATTTCGACGAGGCGCTCAACGCCCTGCGCATCCTCTATCACCATGTCCCCTCCGTTACCGGCATGCCGGTCTGGCTGGGTCGGCTCGACCATCTGTTGCTGCCGTTCGTCGGCGAACTGGATGACGAGACCCTCTATCGCAAGCTGAAGGGGTTCTGGGTCTATCTGGACAGGGTGCTGCCGGACGCCTTCATGCACGTCAACATCGGGCCGGATGACAACCGCATCTGCCGCCTGATCCTGCGCATCGACAACGAGCTCAAGCAGGTGGCACCGAACCTCACCTTCTTCCACGATCCGGAGCAGACCCCGGACAGCCTGCTGCTGCAAGCGGTGAAGAACATCGCCGAGTGCAGCAAGCCGCACATCGCCAACTACCCGATCCACCGCGATACCTTCGACCAGCGTGGTTTTGGCATCGTCAGCTGCTACAACGCCCTGCCGCAGGCCGGTGGCGCCAACACCCTGGTGCGCATCTCCCTCAAGCGGGTCGCCGAGCAGTGTCAGGGGATCGATGATTTCCTCGGCTGCCTGCTGCCCCACTACTGCCGCCTGGCCTCCCAGTTGATCGAGGCGCGAGCCGCTTTCCTGCATCAGGAGTCCGGTTTCTTCGACAGCTTCCTGGTGAAAGAGGGGCTGCTGGATGAGGATCGTTTCGTCCCCATGTTCGGTATCTACGGCATGGCGGAAGCGGTCAATATCCTGATGGATAAAGAGAACCTGCCGGATCGCTACGGCCACGGCGAGGAGGCGAACCAGCTTGGCTATCGCATCTCGGCCCAGCTCTCGGAATATGTCACTGCGACGCCGCAAACCCATGCCTGGGGTGGTCGCGCCCTGCTGCACTCACAGGGTGGCCTCAGCATCGATGTGGCGGTGACCCCCGGGGTGCGCATTCCCTACGGGCATGAGCCGGATCCGGCCAGCCATGTGCTGGCACTGGCACCGCACCACACTTATTACCATTCGGGGATCAGCGAGATCCTGACCCTGGATCCCACCATCCGCCAGAACCCGCAGGCACTGCTGCAGCTCTGCAAAGGGGCGCTCGCCATCGGTATGCGCGAGTTCACCGCCAACGTGGCCGACAGCGATCTGGTGCGGGTGACCGGCTACATGATCCGCAAGAGCGACGTGGCTCGCTTCGCAGAAGAAGGGTCGCGGTTGCAGACCACCTGTCTCGGTGCCGAGGCGAGTGAAGTGACCGCCATCCGGCAGCGGGCACCGCGAGTGGTCGCCCACGAATCGACCATCGGCGAGTATTGAGTTCGCCCTGATGGCTGATGTTTTGCCAACACGCAGCGCCCTGGTAAGCAGGGTGCTGCCGTTCTCCTGTGTCGACGGGCCGGGCAACCGGCTGGTGCTGTTTCTGCAGGGTTGCAACTTTCGCTGCCCCGGCTGCCACAACCCGCACACCATAGGGCTGTGCGACGATTGCGGTGACTGCCTTGCGGTCTGTCCGAGCGGTGCCCTCTCTCTGGATGAGGCCCCCCCTGGCAAACGCAACGTGCGCTGGCAGGCGGCGCTCTGCACCGATTGCGATGCTTGTCTGGATGCCTGCCCCCGCAGCGCCAATCCCAAGACCGCCACCATGACGGTGGCCGAGGTGCTGGTCCTGCTGCGTCGCTACGGCCCGCTGCTGAGCGGAATTACCGTCTCCGGTGGTGAGGCGACCACCCAGCTCCCCTTCGTGGTTGCGCTGTTTGCCGCCATCAAGGGCGCGCCGGATCTGACCCATCTCACTTGCCTGCTCGACAGTAACGGCTCGCTGGCCGAAACCGGCTGGCAGCGGCTGCTGCCGGTGCTCGACGGCGCCATGCTCGATCTCAAGGGGTGGCGCGACTCGGTGCATCACTCGCTGACCGGCTATGGTCGCGAGCGGGTACTGGGGTCGCTGCAACTGCTGGCAAGCCACGGCAAGCTGACGGAACTGCGGCTGCTCCACGTGCCGGGCAAGAGCGATTTTCTGGATGCGAATGGTGAGCTGGACGCAGATCTCGCCACGTTTTTGCAGCGGCTTGGGCCTGTGCCCATTCGCCTCAACGGCTTTCGCCACCACGGAGTACGTGGGGAGGCGGCGCAATGGCCAGAGGCTAGCCAAACCGAGCTGGAACAGCTGGCCAGCCGCTTGCGCGCAGCAGGATTGGGGCCGGTCTCACTGCCAGCCCTGATGCGCTGAGTGGCTGCGTCATCCGGTGACCGTTATGGCGTGAGGAGCGGTATGGAAAGGCCGTAACTGTGATTTCTGTCTATTGGAGGGGGCGAGAACGGCGGCTAGAATAATGGCCATCTTCTTCCCCCTCAATGACAGATAATCATGAGTGAAAGCAAGGCGTTATATCGGGTTCAGTTTATTTGCCACAGCGAGCGCTACGAAGTGTATGTGCGCGAAGTCAATCAGGGCTCGCTGTTCGGTTTTATCGAGATTGCCGACTTTGTCTGGGACAACCACACGGCGCTTATCGTCGATCCCGGCCACGAGAAGCTAAAGAGCGAATTTGCCGATGTGCGCCACACCCTGATCCCCATGCATCAGGTGCTGCGCATCGATCAGGTCAGAAAGCAGGGGGCGGCTCGCATCACGGAGCTGGGCAGCAACGTCGCCTCCTTCCCCAGCCCCATCTATACCAAACGCCCCTGATCCCTCAATGCCGTTGATGTTTCGCCGCGGCGAAACATCAACTTCTTCTCTCTGTCGCCCGGCTCAGGGCTCAATCAATTCGCGACCCAGTTGCAGGATCCGCTGGCGGAACCAGTGACGGGCCGAACCGTCTCCGGCCGGGCCATACCAGACCAGACTGTGGCTCACCTTACCGTAATCGAACGGTGCCGGACGCAGTACCAGATCCGGCTGATTGGCCATGCAGGCTGCCCAGCCACCGATGGCGGTGAGGATCAGGTCGGTCTGGGGCAGCAGGGCCGCCGCGCTGGCAAAATCGGGCAGGGTGGCGCCAATCTGGCGACGTACCTGCTGCTGGGCCAGGCTCTGCTCGAAGAAGGGGTTGGCCAGCTCCTGATCCCGGATGGCGATATGGCGCCAGCTCAGGTAGGCATCGAGATCCCAGGGCTTGGCCAGCGCCGGGTGATCTTTGCGCAGCAGGCAGACCAGTTTTTCTTCCCGCAGGGTCTCCCACACCAGCCCCGGCTGGCGCGGCAATGGCTGGCTCTGGTCATGTGGCAGGATCACGAAGTCGAGTTTGCCCGCTGCCAGCGCCTCCAGCCCCTGCTCATCCTTGTTCCAGATCTCCGGCACCATGCCCGGCACCTCTTTCATCAGCTGACCCAGAATGGGGCCCACCGGCCAGGTCATCACGCTCTCGCGCAACCCCAGTCGCAAGCTGCCCTGCCACTGCTGCGGGTTGAAGGCGTTCTGGCGGGTGAGGCCGTTCAGCTCCCCCAGCAGCCGGTGCAGGGTCGGGGCCAGCCGCTCTGCCATGGGGGTGAGCAGCAGCTGGTTGCCCTGGCGATAGAGCAGTTGATCCCCCAGCAGATCCCGCAGCTGGTTGAGGGTCTTGCTGACGGTGGAGGGGGTGGTGCAGAGCCGCTCGGCGGTGCGGGTGACGCTCTGGTTGTCGAGCAGCAGGTGCAGGGTGACCAGATGGCGACCTCCCAGCCGAGAGAGAGCGATCAGATCCATAAAGACTCCACAAGCGAATGAAACAGACAAAAAGCCCCGCCGAAGCGGGGCTGGTGCGGATTAGCCCTGGAGCACCGCGGCCATGGCATCGGCCACGTAGTCGACGTTGCGGCTGTTGAGGCCCGCCACGCACATGCGACCGGAGCGCACCAGATAGACGGCGAACTCCTCGCGCAGGCGATCAACTTGCTCCGGCGTGAAGCCGGTGTAGCTGAACATGCCGCGCTGGTTGATGAAGTAGCTGAAATCACGGCCCGGCACCTTGGCGCTCAGCACCTCGAACAGCTTCTCGCGCATCGCCTTGATGCGGGTGCGCATCCCGGTCACCTCGTCAACCCACAGGGCGTGCAGCTCCGGCTGGCTCATCACCGCCGCGGTGATCTGGCCACCGTGGGTGGGCGGGCTGGAGTAGTTGCGACGCACGGTGGCCTTCATCTGGCCCAGTACCCGGCTTGCCTCTTCGGCATCTTTGCAGATGACCGACAGGCCGCCGCAGCGCTCGCCGTAGAAGGAGAGGTTCTTGGAAAACGAGTTGCTGACGAAGAAGCTGACCCCCGCAGCCACCATGGCGCGAATGGCATAGGCATCCTCTTCCAGCCCGTCGCCGAAGCCCTGATAGGCGATGTCCATGAAAGGAATGAGATTCTTCTCGACCACCAGCGCGATCACCCGATCCCACTGGGCGCGGGAGAGATCCACCCCGGTCGGGTTGTGGCAGCAGGGGTGCAGCAGCACGATGCTTTTTGCTGGCAGGACGCTCAGGCAGTCGATCATTGCATCGAACTGTACGCCGCCGGTGGCCGCATCGTAGTAGGGGTAGTCGTGCACCTTGATGCCGGCCCCCTCGAACATCGCCTTGTGGTTGTCCCAGGTCGGGTTGCTGACCCATACCTCGGAGGTCGGGAAGTAGCGCTTGAGCAGATCGGCGCCGATCTTCAGCGCGCCTGAGCCGCCGATGGTCTGGATGGTGGCGATACGTCCCGCCTTGACCGCTTCATGGTCGGCACCAAACAGCAGGTGTTGCACTGCGGTGCGGTAGTTGGCGGCGCCTTCCATCGGCTGGTAGGGGCGCGGGGCAGGGGCGGCGGCGCGCTGGGCTTCGGCCTGCTGCACCGACGGCAGCAGCGGAATGCGCCCCTGCTCGTCGTAATAGAGGCCGATCCCCAGGTTCACCTTCTGCTCGCGGGTGTCTTTGTGGAAGGTCTCGACTAGCGTCAGGATGGGGTCGCCAGCATAGGCATCGACGTGTTCAAACATGGGGGATCCTTGAAATTGACTGTCCAGTAAAACCGGCGGTCAGCCGGGCTGGACATCATGGCGCAAAGCTGACGGTGGCTCAAGCCCGACGCTAGTCGAGCCTGAAGGGATGGTGCCACTGGCAGGCAGTGCCACCTTGATCACTTCAAATAGGATCGCAGGACGCTGACCACCTGATCCAGATCCTCCAATCGCTCGGTCGGGGTGGCATCGGGGGCGCCGAGATGCTCGCGCATATGTCCCTCCAGCACCTCCAGCATCAAGCCGTTGACGGCGCCGCGGATGGCGGCGATCTGCTGCAAAATGGCGGCGCAGTCGCTCTCCTGCTCCAGCGCGCTCTCCAGCGCACCGGTCTGTCCCTTGATGCGGCGCACCCGTGCCAGCAGCTTCTTCTTGTCGTGAATGGTGTGGGACATGACGGATCCTCTCGATCAATAAAACTATACTGGGGTATAGTATATTGCATCATCGCTCTCAGGAGAAATCCATGTCATCCCTCGCTCAATCCCACTGCCATCAACCCGTCATCCACCAGGGCAATCCGCTGGCCGAACAGAAGACCCGCTGGGCCGTATTGCTGACCGTCATCATGATGGTGGCGGAGATTGGCGGCGGCTGGTTCTACAACTCCATGGCACTGCTGGCGGATGGCTGGCACATGAGCTCCCACGCGCTTGCGCTCGGTCTCTCGGTGCTGGCCTATCGCGCCGCTCGCCACTTTGCTCGCGACCACAGATTCAGCTTCGGCACCTGGAAGATCGAGGTGCTGGGTGGCTTCATCAGCGCCCTGTTGCTGGTGGGGGTGGCCGGGTTGATGCTGTTCGAGTCGGTGTTCCGGCTGCTCGATCCCAGTCCGATCCACTATCAACAGGCGATCGCCATCGCGCTGGTGGGGCTGTTGGTGAACCTCGCCTGTGCCTGGTTGCTCAAGGATGATCATGGCCATCACCACCACGGCCATGGGCATGACCACCATCATGATCATCACGACCACGATCATCATCATGACCATGATGATCACCACGGTCATCAGGATCTCAACCTGCGCGCCGCCTATATCCACGTACTGGCGGATGCAGCCACCTCGGTGCTGGCGATCCTGGCGCTGGTGGGGGGCATGTTGTGGGGGGCAGACTGGCTCGACCCGCTGATGGGCATAGTCGGCGCCGGACTGGTGGCGGTATGGGCCTGGGGTCTGCTGCGCGACTCCGGTCGGGTGCTGCTGGATGCCGAGATGGATACCCCGCTGGTGGCGGAGATCCGCGAGGTCATCGCCGAACTGCCGGGCACCGATATCCGCGATCTGCATGTCTGGCGGGTAGGGCAGCAGCAGT
Organism: Aeromonas sp. QDB23; assembly: GCF_027707745.1. Taxonomy (NCBI): domain Bacteria; kingdom Pseudomonadati; phylum Pseudomonadota; class Gammaproteobacteria; order Aeromonadales; family Aeromonadaceae; genus Aeromonas; species Aeromonas sp. QDB23. The sequence goes on along the minus strand of NZ_JAPCJA010000032.1, from coordinate 1,512 downwards.
ATGCCTGTGTGCTCTCTCTGCTGATGGTCAATCCGTTGCCGGCGCAGCAGATCCGCGAGCGGCTGGCGATCCATGAAGAGCTGGTGCATGTGACCATCGAGATCGCCAGCGAATAGGATAAATAGCGGGGGCCGTTGGCCCCCTTGGTTTCAGTGCCGTTGGCTCCCTGATGTCAGTGCGGTTGCCCGGTGAGCTCCTCCTGGGGCTTGTGTTGCCACACTGCGCCGAGCAGCAGCTTGAGCAGCAGTCCGGGCGGGTTGTCCAGCAGCTTGCCCGACTCCAGCAGCAGCTGACCATCGGCGCGAAACCCGAGGCTGGCATCGATAGTGCCATCCTCCGAGACCACCTGGATCAGGCCATGAAGGGCGGAGCGCTCACCGGGCTGACAGCGCAGCCGCAGTTCGCGGGGTTCCCCCAGCAGGGTGAAGGCGCGGCTCAGCGGGGGCGAGTCTTCATAATCGGGCCAGTTGAAGAAGTGATACTGCTCGGCCAGGGCGCCCGCCTGCTGGCAGAACTGGTCGAACAGCTGCCCGATCGCCTGATACTCCTGATCGAGTCGTTGTGCCTGCTCTTCAATCCGTTTCATTGTTTACTCCTTGTCTATCCACTTGATCAGACATTGCTTTTCTGACCCCGTGACTGCCGTTTTCCAGATATGAGGCCAAATGGCCGCGAGGTCTGTGAGCCGGATCGAAGTTTCAATCTGAAAACGTTATCTTGTTGAAACTGGATGGTTTTTTTGCCCTTCCGCTCACATTTGAATCGATTGCCGCTGATTAATATGGCACCGCCTGGCAATGACCGGGTGCTCGACTATCGAGACTAACTACAGCGGGAATTATAAAAATATGGATATGAAAAAGACCAAAGTGGCGCTGGTAACAGCCTCACTGCTCGCGCTTTTGTCTGGCTGTAATGACAACAGCTCTGATCCCTCCGGTGTGAAACCCGTCCCCCCTACACCGCCTACGCCTGAAGTCACTGATGGGCCTGTTGCCCGTCTGCCCAAGATGGATCCCCCGAAGGAGTTGCTGGTTGCCGGCGACAATCAGGTGGTCATTGCACTGGTGGATACCCAGTCGGCAGCCAAAGGGGCCAAAACGCCCTTTGACAGCCACAGCCTGCATCTTTGGAACAAAGATGCCTGCAACGCTACCGCTGACAGCGGCCTGAATACCGGGTGGGATGACAAGAGCAAGACGCCCGCCACCGCCGACAGCTTTGGTCCTGCCTGGGTGGTGCCGCTCAACAAGGTGGAAGGGTGCATCAACTTCATTGCCCGTAACGGCGATCTGGCGAACCTGACTGGTAGCGACATGAAGGTGATCTTCAGTGAGCACCCGGATCGCACCGTGGCCATCGTTGCGGGCAAGAAAGATCTGTTCGGCAGCCGCGCCGAGGCCTTTACCGCCGCCTTCGGGGTGGCGGGTGCCAGCAGGGCGGGATCGCACTTTGTTAATGAAATTTGAACAGGCAGATCGTCTGTGATCTAATCGCGTCTCCATGCAGGAG
>NZ_JAPCJA010000031.1:0-56370 GCF_027707745.1 Aeromonas sp. QDB23 | reverse complement strand
TCGAACCCTCGATACGTTGCCGTATACACACTTTCCAGGCGTGCTCCTTCAGCCACTCGGACACCTCACCAAATTTTGGTCTGTGGTTTAACGTGTTCAGCCAACACGGTGTTCACTGCGCTGTTGCGCTGGAACGGGGCGTAATTTAGGGGAAAGGGCTGTGTGGGTCAACCTCTTTTCCCCTTATTTTTCATAATCTTTTCCGAATGACTAACCCTTGCGCAGAATGCCGGTTTTTTAAACCGGATCAGGGCTTGTCGAGGATGATCAGACTGTCCGGCAGCTCGTTTTGATCCCGGGTGGCCGGGAACGCATCGGTCAGAATGGCGCTGACGCGCTCCACGCACTCCAGAAAACCCTGTTCGATCTCCTTGTTGCGCACTCGCGCCACGAAGTCGTCGATGATCTCCTGCCACTGGCCATTGTCGATATGCTGGGCGATGCCGTCATCCACCAGTATTTCGACATAGTGCTCGGCGGCAGAGACGAAGATCAGCACCCCGAGCCGGTCGCGGGTGCGGTGCAGCCCCTGCTCGACAAATTGCAGGCGGGCCATCAGCGCCGCCCGGTGCTGGCGTACTTTCTTCGGGATCAGCCGCATCTTGATGGGGGTCCAGTGGAACAGCAGGCTCAGCAGCAGCCAGACCGACCACTGCACCAGCAGGATTTCGTACCAGCCGAGCCAGAATCCGAGCTGGAACACCAGCAGCGGGGTGAGCATCGCCAGCAGCGCCGCCCAGAGGGTCGGAATGTAGCGATAGCCATCGCTGGCCGGTGCCAGCACGGTGACCAGTTCAGCATCAGTCTCTAGCTCCGCTTCGCGCACCTTGGCCTGAAGCGTGTGGAAGAACTGTTTAGAAATCATGATTTGTCTCTTTAATCCTGTTACCAGCCACCGGAGGCTCCGCCGCCGCCAAAACTGCCGCCGCCACCGCTGAATCCGCCGCCAGAGCGACCACCAAAGGCGCCGGAACCAAATCCACCGGCCATGTAGGCCGCCCGACGTCGTCCTCCCGGCCCACCGCCGCCACCCCCGCGCAGGTTGTGGAGCACGATCATCGCAATCACCACCAGAATAAACAGCCAGGGGCCACCGGATGTCTCATCCTTCTGCTGCTCGACTGGCTGATATTCCCCGGCGAGTGCCTTCATGATGCTCTGGCTGCCCGCCATGATCCCGGCCACCATATCGCCGCGCTTGAAGGCAGGCAGGATGCGACCATGGATGATGTTGGCGGCGATGGCGTCGGGCAGGGCGCCTTCCAGCCCGTATCCCACCTCGATCCGCACCTTGCGCTCATCCTGAGCAATCAGCAACAGCACGCCGTTGTTCTTGCCTTTCTGGCCGATCCCCCAGTGGCGACCGAGCTGATAGCCGTACTCCTCGATGGTCTCCCCGTCGAGGCTGTCGATGGAGACCACCACCAGCTGGATACCGCTGCGCTTTTCAAAGGCGGCCAGCTGTTGGGTCAGTTGATGGGCCTGTTTGCGGGACATCAGCGCCGCCTCATCCACCACCCGTCCGCTCAAGGCCGGAAAATTCGGCGCGGCCTGCAGCGCCGCCGTCCAGAGCAGCAGAAAAGGGAGCAGCGCACGCAGCATCATCTTCATTGGAAGCTGACCTTGGGCGCCTCATCGGCACCGGGTTTGGCACTGAAACTGGGTTTGGCCTCCAGATCCGAGTAGAGCAGCTTGGACCAGATAACGCCGGGGAAGGTGCGGATCTCGGTATTGAACTGGCGCACCGCCTCGATATAGTCGCGGCGTGCCACCGAGATGCGATTCTCGGTTCCTTCCAGCTGGGCCTGCAGGGCAAGGAACTGCTGATCCGCTTTCAGCTCGGGGTAGCGTTCTACCACTACCATCAGGCGGGAGAGGGCGCTGGAGAGCTGGTTCTGCGCCGCTTCAAACTCCTTGAGCTGGGCAGGATCGCTCACCTGCACGCTGCCGACCCGGGCACGGGCATCGGTGACCGCCTTTAGGGTCTCCTGCTCATGGCTGGCGTAGCCCTTGACGGTGGCGACCAGATTGGGAATGAGATCGGCACGGCGCTGATACTGGTTCTCCACCTGCCCCCAGCTCGCCTTGACCTGCTCATCCAGGGTCGGAATATTGTTCATGCCGCAGCCGGTCAGGCCGAGCAGCAGGGTCAGGGTCAACAGGCTCTGCGTGGTTCTGCGCCAGAGTGATGTGGCCATCTTGTTGTTCTCCTTTGATATTTCGAGTCGATAGTGCGCCATGGATGGTGTACGACCAAGAGTGCACCACCATACCAGCTTGGGGTCAGTTGCCACAACGCGCAGGTAGTTCGGGTCGCTTGTTGATGCCGGAGACCTTGGGCAGTTGGGGCTTGTCTTTGAGCCAGGAGGCCAGCTCTTCCCCGCAGCCATTGCCGGGTGGAATGGGGGCCTGAGGTTCGCAATCGGGGCTGCCTACCGGGCAGCGCAGCCTCACGTGGAAGTGGCTGAAGTGGCCCACCCAGGGGCGTAGCTTGGCGACCCAGGGCTCGTCACCAGCCTGTTGGCAGACCGCGGCTTTGATCACCGGATTGACGAAGATACGGGCCACCTCGGGTTTGCTGGCCGCAAGCCGCAGCAGGGTGAGCTGCTGGGGGCCAAAGCGGCCCGGTAACATCTTGTAGCTGGGTTCGTCGATCAGTGCCCACTCCTTGGGGGCATCCTGCTCCCATTTGCTGATGGGGCGGTTGGCCATGCGAAACCAGATATCGGCGTCGAGTCCGGTCTGGTGGCTGCGATGGCCGGAGGTAAAGGGGCCGCCCCGGGCCATCGCCAGATCGGCGATATAGAGATCCGGCAGCCCGGCCATGCGGGTCTGGTTGGCCAGCGTCTGCAGATAGTGGATAAGGTCGGGGTGGCCGTAGTAGCGCAGTCGTTTGGTGCGGATCACCTGATAACCCGGCCCTTCGAGGGGCAGGGATACGCCGTTTTTCAGGCAACCGGCGGCATAACCACCGATGGCTTCCGCTTGCAATACAGTCGCCAGCAACAGGGACGTCAGCATGTGCGTGCTCCTTGTCTTGCTTCGAGTCGGCTCAGCAATACGAACAGACTCAAACATATAAATAAATAGGCCGTGGCCACCAGCAGCCAGATCTCGTAGACCAGTCCGCTGGAGTTGGCCATCTCGGTGCCGACGAAGGTGAGCTCCTGCACCGAGATAAGGGAAACGATGGCGGTATCCTTCACCAGCGCAATGAGCTGGCCGGTGAGGGGGGGGAGCATCAGCAGCATGGCCTGCGGCAGGATCACATGGCGCAGCCGCACCCAGGGGGAGAGCCCGAGGCTCTGCGCCGCCTCCCACTGGCCACGGGGGATGGCGGCCAGCCCGGCGCGGACGATCTCGGCGACGAAGGCTGCGCTGATCATGCCAACGCAGAGGGTGCCTGAGATGAGGTTCTCCCAGCGGGCAGGTGGGCCAAACAGCGCCTCTTGCCACGGGGAGAGTGATACGGTGCCGAGCCAGCGGGAGAGGCCGCTTGCAGGCAGCAGCTGGTTGGCGATAAAGAAGTAGAAGATGAAGATAAAGACCAGCGGCGGCAGATTGCGGATCAGCTGGATAAACAGGGTCGCGGGCATCACCAGCCAGGGTCGGCGGCTGAAGGCAGCTACCCCCAGCGCAGTGCCGAGCAGCAGCGCCAGCACCATGCCGAGCAGGGCGATACGGAAGGTGGTGAGCAGACCGCTGAAAAAGTAGGGCAACTCGCCGTGAGGGCCGGGGGTGAACAGCAGGTCGAAGGCTTCATGCCAGCGCCACTGATAGGCCACTCCGATGTGCAAGCGGCTGGCCAGCCAGAGGCCTGCCAGCAGCAAGAGCAGGGCGATCGCCCCATCCAGCCAGTTGATACGCCGACATCGCTTCTGGACGATTCGCCGGATGGTCTCTTTTAGAGCAATCAGCATCAGGGATTGGCGACCTGCGCTTCCCACGCCAGCGACTTGAACCAGTAGTCATGGCGCGCCTTGAGCCAGCCATCGGCCTGACGGGCGGCGATCCACTCGTTGAACTGCTCAGCCAGGGCATCATCCCCCTTGCGCAGGGCAAAGCCTTCATCGCCTTGTGCCAACGGCTCGGCAAACGGCATAAAGAGGGCATCCGGGTGGCGCAGCGCCTCTTGCTCGGGTTTCGGGGAAGAGGAGAGGGCGCCGTGGGCGCGGCCGTTCAGCACCTCCTGAAATACCTGTGACTCGTCATCAAACTGGCGCAGGGTGGCCTTGGGGAAGTGTTCTTTTGCCACCTGTACCGGTGAGGCGCCACGACGTACCGCCAGGATCACCCCGCGCTGGTTGAAGTCCGCCACGGTTTTCTTCTCTTTGGCCATGGTGCTGGAGGCGGCCAGCTGCACCCCCGAATGGGAGTAGGCCTGGGTGAAGCGCACGCTCTTCTCCCGCTCGGGGGTGATGGTGAGGCCGCCGATGATGACGTCATATTTTTTCGCCAGCAGGGAGGGGATGATGCCATCCCAGGCGGTAGGCACGAACTCTACCTGCCAGCCGTTATCTGTGGCGAGGCGACGGGCCACGTCAATCTCAAAACCGATCAGCGCCCCTTGCTTGTCGCGCATCGCCCAGGGGGCGAAGGTGGACATGCCGACCCGCAGGGTACCGCTCTGCTCGATCTGCGCCTGGGTGTCGGATGGGGCAGTTTCTGCCAGTGCCGGAGTGAGCAGGCTTGCCAGCAGCAGGGCTGCGCCCGACAGGGTGGTCTTGAATGACAGATTCATGGTTAGCGTCCTTGTTGATCCGGATTCAGGTGACGGGCCAGTGCCCGCGAACAGGCTGACAGCGTCAGGGTTAACAGCAAATAGAGGGCAGCTACGGTAAACCACACCTCAAAGGTCAGAAATGTATCGGCAACCAGAGTACGCCCTTCGTTGGTCAGATCGAAGATGGCGATTACACTCACTAGCGCCGAATGTTTGATAAGGGAGACCAGCTCGTTGGTCAGCGGCGGCAAGGTGATGCGCACCAGCTGGGGCAGGATCACGGTGCGCAGGGTGATGGCCCGTGACAAGCCAAGCGACTGGGCTGCCTCCCACTGTCCTTTGGGAATGGCCTGTACACCTGCACGCAGCACTTCGGCGGTGAAGGCCCCCTGATAGAGGGAGAGGCTCAACACGGCGCAGGCAAGGGGGGCCAGCCCCAGCATGGGGCCCAGCAAGAAATAGAGAATATAGAGCTGCACCAACTGGGGCGTGGTGCGCACCAGCGCCAGATAGGCGATGGCGAGCCAAGGGCCGAGCCTGGAGGGAAGCAGCCGCAGGCTAACCACGCACACCCCGACCACCAAGGTGCCCAGCAGACTGAGCAGTGCCACCTGCAAGGTGACTAGCAGGCCGTTTAGCAGGGGGCCGGCATAAAAGGTCCCCTCATCCCACTCGCCGAGAAAGGGCAACACCCGCGGCCACTGCCACTCATAGCCCATCTGGCGAGCGCCGCTATAGAGCGCCCAGCCCAGTAGCGCAGAGAGCATCACAGTGCCTGACAACCAGCCGAGCAGGTGAGGGTGTTTGAGCCTAGCCATGATAGCTGAGCACCTGTTCGAGGAAGGCCTGGGTGCGCGGGTGCCGGGGGGCGCTGAACAGCTGGGCGGGCGTGGCCGATTCGATGATCTTGCCCTCGTCCATAAAGAGCACCCGATCTGCCACCTGACGGGCAAAACCCATCTCGTGGGTGACGCAGATCAGGGTCATCCCCTCGTCAGCCAGCTCGCGGATCACATCGAGCACTTCACGGATCATCTCGGGGTCGAGGGCGGAGGTGGGCTCGTCAAACAGCATCAGCTCGGGTTGCATGCAGAGGGAGCGGGCGATGGCGACCCGCTGCTGCTGGCCGCCGGAGAGCTGGTGGGGGTACTTGTCGGCCTGCGCCTGAATGCGCACCCGCTCGAGCAGTCCGAGCGCCCGGGCTTTGGCCTCCCGGGGGCGCAACCCCAGGGTATGTACCGGTGCCACCATCAAGTTTTCCAGTACCGTCATATGGGGGAAGAGGTTGAACTGCTGAAACACCATGCCGACCCGACCTTGCAGGCGGCGCAGGTAGGCGGGGGTCACCGGCTCGCCAAACAGGCACAGCTGGCCGCCGTCGATCCCCTCCAGCCCGTTGATGGTGCGGATCAGCGTCGATTTACCGGAGCCTGACGGGCCACAGATGACCCACTTCTCTCCCCGTTCAATGGTGAGATCGATGTGATGAAGAGCCTGAAAGTCGCCATAGAATTTGTCGACGCCACAAAAGCGCACACAGGGTTGCGAGCTGGTCAAGAAACGGGTTCCACTGAGAATCATTTACGCCATGGTATTGATTTTATAGGGGGATGACAAAGAAAACCCCCTTGTCAGCATCCTGATGGCTATTCACAATGGCGCCATTTCGTGATGACAGGAGCTTTTCATGCGTATTACATCCTTGCTTGCCGATTCACAGGTACAGCTGTTGATGCCGCCAGCGGTTCGCTATCGCTGCGTCATTTTTCTGCTGTTGCTGGTGAGTTGGGGCGTGGTGGCGGCCTCCTTGTGGCATGGCTGGGGCGCCATGGCGCTGCTCAACTGGGTGGGCGTGGTCTTTGGTGGCATCACCGGTATCATGGTGTCGCTGCCCCGCAGCTGGCAGCCCTGGCGACTGGCGGAATTGGGCTGGGATGAACAGTATATCTATCTGCTCAATGGCAACAAGGATGAGGCGCTGGCGCTGCCCCGCAGCCAGCTGGTGGCGCTCGAGCGAGAGCGGCGAGTGGGTCACGATGGCCAGTGGCTCGACTTCAGCCTCGATCTGCAACTGAGTGAAGAGCAGCTGGCGGCGGCCATGGCCTTGCTGGATCTCAAGGCGGGGGAGTTGCATCTGGTGAGCCCGTCGGTCTATCGCTTCGGCTTTAAACGGGCCTGGCACGGTCGCCGGATGCTGGCGCAACGGTTGTCAGATCTGCAAGCGGCCTGAATCGACTATTTTCTCGACAATTCCCGGCAAAGCTCAGATACTGCCAGTGACTCGAATTGATCTTGTCTGCACTGTTCACCCAAGAGATCAATCACTTGACGACAGTGTGGAGAAGGCCACGGCATGAAGCCATGGCAGGTCCGGCATAGGGGTTGTGCCCTTACCGTTATGCCGGGAATTGCATAGAGAAGGCACCTTGAATCGAGAGTGGATGGCATGAAGATTTACGTAGGAAATCTGTCGTACCGGATGACGGCCGACGAACTGAAAACCCTGTTCAGCCAGTTTGGACAGGTCGACAAGGTTGATATCATCATCGACCGCGATACCGGCCAGTCAAAGGGGTTTGGTTTTATTGAAATGCCGGTCAATGGTGATGCCGAAAAGGCCATCGCCGGTCTGCATGGCACTGAAGTCGGTGGCCGTACCATCACCGTCAACCAGGCCAAACCGAAGACAGATGCTCCTCGTGGTCGCCCGCAACAGCGCCACCGCTAAGGTGCCTCGGCAATGAAAAACGGCATGGGTTTCCCCCATGCCGTTTTTGTTTCTGGACGTTTTGCTGTGATCAGGGGACGTCGTAGCCGAGCGCCGCTTTGCGGATGCGGAACCACTGCTGGCGATTGAGGGCGATGGATTCGGCGGCCACGGCGGCAGCAATCCGCTCCCGCTTGCCGGAGCCAATCAATGGCAGCGGCTGGCTTGGCAGCATCATCACCCAGGCGTAGACCACCTGCTCGATAGTCTGGGCGCCCACTTCCTGACGGATCTGCTCCAGCTCTGCGCGCAGCGGGGCATAGGCATCATCGCTGAACAGTCGGCCGCCGCCGAGACATGACCAGGCCATCGGCTTGATGCCAAGCTGCTGGCACTGATCCAGGGTACCATCGAGGGTCCCTTCCTGATGAAGCGGCGAGATCTCCAGCTGGTTAGTGACCAGCGGGAAGGGAAGGCGCGATTGCAACAGCTCGAACTGACGAGCGGTGAAGTTGGATACCCCGGCGTGCTTGATCTTGCCCGCCTGTTTCAGGGTGATAAAGGCGTCGGCCACTTCATCGGCGTTCATCAGGGGATCCGGTCGGTGGATCAGCAGCAGGTCCAGATGGTCGGTGCCGAGTTTGCGCAGCGAGGCTTCGGCGCTGGCGATGATATGACCCTTGCCGGTGTTGTAGTGGTTGAGGGCATGTTCCGGTTTGGCGGTGAGGGCGATGCCACACTTGCTGACGATCTCCATCCGCTCGCGCAGGGAAGGTTCGAGGCGCAGGGTGTGACCAAACGCCTCTTCGCACTGGTAGCCACCATAGATATCGGCGTGATCGATGGTGGTGACCCCCAGATCCAGATGATATTTCATCAGATCGAGCAGAGCGGCCGGAGAGAGCTGCCACTCCATCAGGCGCCAGTAACCCATGATGAGGCGAGAGAAGGTGGGGCCTTGCGGATGCAGGGTGACACGGGATACAGACATGGTTGACTCCTTTAAAAACGCGATGCGAAAACGATGTGCAACATAGATGACTGCGGGCATCTTGGCGCCATGTGGCTGGCAAAGCAATCATGGGCAGTGGCATGATTCGAACTTTGGTTCTGACCGGAGAGAGTTATATGGAAGGATTTGCCGAGCGCTTGCAGAGCCTGATCGGGGAGATGAGCGTGAGTGCCTTTGCCCGCAAGGTGGGGCTCAGTGAAGCGCTGATCCGCAAATATTTGAAGGGAGCCGAGCCTGGCCTGGCGCGGGCCAACCAGATCGCCATGGGGGCCAACTGCTCGCTGGAGTGGCTGGCAACCGGCTGCGGTTATCTCTACCGTCAGGCGGAAGTGGTGGACAGGGAGGCGCTGGCGGCGGCGCAGCAACTGCTGGGCGAGCAGCAACCCGGGGTTGGGCTGCCCGATGAGGAGGCGCTGGTCACCCTGCTCGCCTACTACCAGTTTTTGCGCACCCACAAGAAAGCGGACGGTTTTCTCGATCTGGCGCTGGCGCGGGAGTTTGGCCGCCATCTGGGGGAAGCGTGATGAGGGGCATATTACCCTTTGGTCGTGTCACGGCCGGTTGATTATTCTGATACGCTCTAAGCAAGATAACTCTCCATGGAATGGGCGATGAGCTACTTGATCCTCGGAAGCGGTGCGCTGGGCTCGGCGCTGGCAAGAGAGCTGATGGCAAGGGGGGAATCCTTCCTGCTGGCCGGGCGCACCTATCCAAAAGGGATCGAGATGGGGGCCTTCTTCCCGCTGCAAGAGGTGGATGCGATCTCGTTCGATGCCTTGTTTACCCTCTACGATACCGATCCGCTCCCCACTGTGGTCATCAACACCATCGGCGTGTTGCACGATGTCAGCTTTATGCCGGAGCGGCGGGTTGAAGAGGTGCACCCCAAGTGGCTGTGCGACAGCCTGCTGGCCAATGCCTGGCCAACGCTGGCGCTGGCTGCCCGCTTCAGCCGGTTGATGGGCAATGACCATCCGCTGTGGCTCTGCGCCATCTCCGATCTGGCGGGCTCCATCGCCGCCAATCTGGAGGGGGGACGTTACAGCTACCGGATGAGCAAGGCGGCCCTCGATATGGGGGTGAAAACCCTAGCCCTCGAGTGGGCGCAGCGTTTCCCGCAAGCAGGGGTGGTGGCGGTGGCGCCCGGCCTGATGGACTCCCCGATGAACACCCCCTTTCTGAGCGAGTTGCCTGCGGAACAATTGCAGGATCCTGCCGAGGTGGCGGTGAAACTACTCAATCTCATCAAGGGGTTATCGTTGACTCAATCGGGCCAGCTAGTGGATCTCAACGGTCAGCCGCTGCCCTGGTAAATCTCGCTAACGGCTTCGCCAGACGCCCATTCGCTTCACATTCTGCTCATGCGCCCCTTGCCAAGCGAAGGGCGCATGGCTAACGTCACTCTCCTGTTTCAGGAGGGATCTCATGCGCTATATCGATTTACGAAGTGACACCGTCACCCAGCCTACTGATGCCATGCGTCAGGCCATGCTCCACGCCGAAGTCGGTGACGATGTCTATGGTGAAGATCCGGGCGTCAACGCGCTGGAGGCCCACGGGGCCAGATTGCTGGGCAAACAGGCGGCACTGTTTGTGCCGTCCGGCACCATGTCCAACCTGCTGGCGGTGATGAGCCACTGTCAGCGCGGTGAGGGGGCCATACTGGGATCCGCCGCTCACATCTATCGTTACGAAGCGCAGGGGAGTGCCGTGCTGGGCTCCGTGGCCCTGCAACCCTTGCCGATGCAGCGTGACGGCACGCTGGCTTTCGATGATATCAAGGCCGCGCTGGCGCCTGATGATGCCCACTTCGTCCAGACTCGCCTGATCTGCCTTGAGAACACCCACAACGGCAAGGTGCTGCCGCTCTCCTATCTGCAAGAGATGGGGGCATTCGTTGCTGAACGCGGCTTGAAGCTTCATCTCGATGGTGCCCGGCTTTTTAACGCTGCCGTGGCCAGCGAGACAGCGGCCGCGGTGATCGCCGCGCCATTTGACAGCATCTCGATCTGCCTCTCCAAGGGGCTGGGCGCACCGGTGGGTTCGCTGCTGGTGGGCAGTCACGACTTCATTGCCCGTGCGCGCCGTCTGCGCAAGATGCTGGGGGGCGGCATGCGTCAGGCGGGCATTCTGGCGCAAGCCGGTCTGTTTGCCCTCGAGCAGCATGTGACCCGTCTGGCCGATGATCTCCGCCGTGCCAAACGGCTGGCCGAAGGGCTGGCGGCACTGCCGGGCATCGAGCTCGACCTCTCGCTGGTGCAGAGCAACATGGTGTTCCTGCGGCTGAGTGAGGGGGAATCAGCCCCTCTGCTCGCTTTTATGAAGGAGCGGGGGATCCTCTTCTCCGGTTACGGCGAGCTGCGGCTGGTGACCCATCTGCAAATCAACGATGACGATATTGAAGAGGTGATCGACGCCTTCACCGAGTATCTCGGAGCGCGTTGAGGCGGTTTGGTGAGGTAGAGGTTATACCGAGACCTGTTTATACAGAAATAACAGAGGGCGCCGCGGCGCCCTCTGTTATTTGCAGCAAGCTCAAGCCTGCCGCTGGCCGCTCATCAGCATGGCCTCATCGGTGGCATCGTAGATCATCACCGCGATGTGGGTCACCTGACCGCCGAAATCGGCCAGTGGCACCAGCGTCAGGTTCTGGAACATGTGGGGGGCCGAGCCGGTAATGGGGCGGTAGTTGGAGAAACGCAGCAGGTAGGGCTTCTGCTCCCAGGTGCTGAAGGCGCGGTTGTTGAGCTTGAAGACCATGTTGGCCTTGCGCTCGAACCAGGCTCTGTCCACATCGGGGAAGAGCTCGAACAGCACGCCGTCACGCACTTCACCGGCCAGCCGGCCACTGTGGCTCTCCATAAAGCCATTCCACACCTGAATCTTGTACTCCTTGTCGAGCACCACCAAGCCTACGTCCAGGTTCTGGACTATGTTCATCAGCCAATGAAATTCACGGATTTCCATAGTCACTCCTAGAGCATGTGCATGATTTTGTTGTTCATGGTGGCGATGGAATCTTCGGTAAACAGCAGCAGCAGATCACACTGCACCGCGTAATCCTGGATCCGGTAGTTGATCTCGATGGCGAGTGTGCGGCGCCAGCGACTCTTGTTGGTGTTGATCAGCTCGTTGATGGGTCTGTGCTGGCCGAGCACCACCGGGTGGCCCTGACTGAAGGGGGTATCGAGCTGGTTGGCGTAGCCACGCAGGAAGGCGCCGATCAGCACATTGGCGGTATCCATCAGCAGCTCCAGTTCGGCGGTGCGATCCAGCGTCCCCTGATGGTTCATCAGCTTGGCCAAATCTTTGAAGCTGGAGTCATGGAACAGGATCAGCGCTTCGCCGGCGATCCCGGCCCCGATAAAGCCCTGACAGACGGCGGAGAGGGTATCTGAATCCGCAGCCGCCGAGAGGGCCATGTGCAGCTCGGAGACTTCCAGCACGTTAACGTTGGGGATGGGCAGCACCACGAAGGCGTTGAGCAGACGGGCCAGCAAGTCGGCCGCCTGCCCCATGGAGACGTTGGCCAGCTCCTGATAGACATCGCGGATTTCGGGGGTGATCTTGACGCCCGCATCGGCTATCACGCCGCTGGGCAACAACTCGGTAGCGCTTGGCAAACCGCTCGGGGTCGCACTCCAGAAGCCGTGTTGTTTGAGCAGGGCGAGCAGGGTATCGGGGGCGGCGGGTTTCTTGATGAAATCGAGCGCCCCCAGCCCCATGACCCGCTGATAGGCTTCCGGCTGGATGTCGCCGGAGACCACGAATACCTTGCTACGCAGCCCCTCCCGCTGGAGGGTCTCCAGCACGCCGTAACCGTCCATCTCCGGCATGGTCAGATCGAGGAAGATGAGATCGCCATGACCCATCAGCACCTGTTCGATCCCTTCGAGACCATTGGCTGCGTAGTGCAAATCGACTTTCCAGTCGGCCGGGAGTGCCCGTGCCAGCTGTTTGCGGGCGAACCCGGAGTCATCACATATCAATACATTCATGGCGTTAGGCAGGCTCTGTTGGCAAGGGTTGCTATAAGTGTGGCCCGCTAACGGTCAGATGCAATGGGTGAGGGTGTCGCCTTGTGAAAATTGGTTGTCCCATTGCCGGTTGCGATAGCGCGCTGAGTATTTTTCAACAAATTCAACGAACATCTTAACACGCAACGGCGCAAACTGGTGTTGGCAACACAACATGTAGAAGGGGCGATTGCCGGTTTGCCAGTCGGTCAATACCGGCACCAACTGCTCGTCATGAAGGAAGTTGTTCAGATAGTGCAAGGGGGCGTTGACGATCCCCAGATGGCGCCGGGCTGCGCGCACCGCGGCCTGGGTCTGGTTGACGGTCAGCTTGGCGCTGCGTTTGACGCAGACGCTTTGGCCATCCTTGTCGGTCAGCTGCCAATGCTGGTGCGGCCAGCAGTAGATGAGATCGTGATCTTCCAGCTGGTTGGGGTGGGACGGGGTCCCCTTCTTGGTCAGATAGAGCGGCGAGGCAAACAGGCCGTATTCGATATGACCGAGACAGATCGCATTGGGCAGGGATTGGGGCAGCTCGCCATTGAAAAAGACCAGATCCCGATCATTGTCGAACAGGTGCTGGTGATCATTGGTCTGGGTGATGTCGAACTGCACCTCGGGATAGTGCAGTCCGAATTCGGCCAGCATATCGATGAGGATGGTGTTGGAGAGCGCGATCGGCGCCGCCACCCGGATAAGCCCGGTGATATCGGCCTCTTTACCCTGGATCTCGCTGGTGGCCTGCTCGATTTGGGCGAGCGGCGTGCAGAGGCGCTCGTAGTATCTGAGCCCCTCATCGGTAAGGCGCAGCTTGCGGGTAGAGCGATGTAGCAGGGAGCAACCCAATTGCTCTTCCAGCTGGGAAATGCGTCGACTGATGGTGCCTGTTGGCATGCCCAGTGCGGCGGCAGCGTGGGAGAATCCTCCCTCTTGCACCACCTTGACGAACAGGTAGAACTCTTCGATGTGCTTCATAAACGCTGTTCTGGGTGTAACAAGGGGGCAACCATAAAAAGAGCGTTCCGGGTTGGCAAGGGTAATTCAGCGTTTAATTGATCTGGATTCGATTTCTGCTGATACCAGTTTTCGACTCTTCGTTCACACTCCTGCTACCTGCTCGCTTTCGCTCCTCACCATGCGCGCGTCAACCCGTCCCGGTCAGCCACACCGTTCAAGGCGGCCAAACGCAGTGGTCACGGGGCGAATCTGAGGGTGAGGGGGGCGTAAAAGTCAGCCAGATCTGCCTCACAGTGCGGTTTCTCCTTTTTGAAGAGTGTGACCAAGGTCATATATTCGGTTTTTGCACACAGACAGTGGAAAAATCCATCCTGGATATATCTGTTCCTCCCGGACGCACTATTTTTGTCCATCTTGGTGGTTTTTTGGCTGTTTACCCAGCCACTTGGTTAATTAATGAAAGCTTTGTGGCAATGAATGACGACTATTTCTGTCGTTGATTTAATTGTTAATAGTTGTGTTGTCGCAGCGAATAATGAATTTGTGTTTCAAGGTCTCGAGTGGGTAGCTCTTAGTACTTGTTTTTACTGGGGAAAAAAGATAAAAATCGACAGTGTGATTTGTTCTGATTAACAGGTTGTTTGGCTGAGTCCGTTTCTGTATTTCAGGATATGCTCCCCCTGTTGCTCATGTCTGAAATAGTGTTGTCTGCTCTTGGCCATGTTAAAAAAGATGATGGCCGGGAGGTGTTTGCACCTTGCATTCTCCATCTAGCGGTTTGCTAGATCTGTTTTTAACCAGTGACCATCCCGCATGAATGACCTTGACCAGATGAATACGCTTGACGAACGGTTACTGAAGACGATGGATGTTCTGCATACCCCGATCTGGGTCTATGACATCGAGCATCATCGTATTTTCTGGGCAAACAGCGCCGCGCTCCCGGTGTGGGAGGCGACCTCACTCGACGAGCTCTGCGCTCGCGACTTTTCTGCCGACATGGCGACCGCCATCGATCTGCTGTTGCAGCGCTATCTGGGTGATTTTCAGCAGGGGCGCAGTTACAACGAGTGGTGGACCCTCTCCCCGAAGGGGGTCAAGAAGCAGATCTATCTGCGCCTCTCCGGCATTCAGCTGGCTGGTCGTCTGATGATGATGACCGAAGCGGTGCTCGACTCCGATGCCCTCTATCAGGAGTCATCCCTGGCGAGCGGCGATACCCTGGCCAGCCTGTTTGATAGCAAGGGCAATTTCGAGAGCGGTAACTACCACTTCGAGATCTGTTTCGGTCAACAGGTAGCCCGGCTCTCCCAGGTCTTCTCCGGTAATGACGACAGTTTTTACCAGAAGCTCTCCCGGCTCGATGAGGTGGTGACCGAGGGAGAGTGTCGCACCCTCAAGGGGATGCGCTGGTTCCAGTATCAGTTCCGCTATATCCAGCAGGGTGCCCGCATTCTGCTCACCATGCGCGATATCACCGACCGCAAACTCGAGGAGCTGGAGCATCGCCACCTCGCCTGGCACGACTCCCTGACCGGCCTGCTCAACCGTTATGGCTTGATGAAATCCCTCGAGGCCTATTGCGGGCTGGGTGAGCGTTTCGCGCTGGTGTTCATGGATCTGGACAACTTCAAGCTGGTTAACGACAACTACGGCCACAAGGCGGGAGATCGCCTGCTGGAGCGCGTCGCCGGTCGCCTCAAGCAGATTTGCCCGCGGGATGTGGAGCTGGCTCGCCTCGGTGGCGACGAGTTCACTGCGCTGGTGCCGCTGGGCAATCAGGGGGATCGGGCGCAAGAGGTGGCCGATCAGATGCTCTCCCAGATGACCAAGCCCCTGCAGTTGAGCGGGCTGCCGGAGGTGACCATTGGCGGTAGTATCGGCATAGCCATCTATCCCGATGATGCCGATGACGGGGACAACCTGATCACCCGTGCTGACATGGCGATGTATCAGGCCAAGCAGATGGGGCGGCTGCGCTGGCAGCGTTTCACCCCCAGCATGCAGCAGACCCTGCAGCGCAAGCTCAACCTCAAGCAGTTTCTGGCCAAGGCCATCGGTCGTCAGGAGCTGAGTCTCTGTTACCAGCCACAGGTCGATGCCGCCAAAAAGCGCCTGATCGGTTACGAAGCGCTGCTGCGCTGGTACAACCCGGTGCTGGGCCATGTCTCGCCGGTGGAGTTTATCCCGCTGGCCGAAGAGATGGGGCTGATCCGCGAGATCGGCAGTTGGGTGCTCTCCACCGCGTTGGCCCAGATGGCAAGCTGGCAGAAGCGTTTCCAGCAGCGGGTGCCGGTTTCCGTCAACCTCTCCGGTTTCCAGCTCTCGTCGGCGCTGCCCGGGCAAGTTCGCCAGCAGCTGGAGCTGCACGGGGTGGATGCCTCCCTGTTGACACTGGAGCTGACCGAAACCGTGCTGATGCTCGATATGAAGGGGTGCCTCGGCATCCTCGATGATTTGAGCGAGCAGGGGATCAAGATTGCCATCGACGATTTCGGTACCGGTTACTCCTCACTGGCCTACCTCAACCGCTTGCCGATCAACAACATCAAGCTGGATCGCTCCTTCGTGGTCGGTCTCAACTTGCCGGTGATCCGGGCGACTGCGGCCATGGCCACCAATTTGGGGTTGGGGATTATGGCGGAAGGGGTGGAGGAGCCTCACGAGTTGGCAGCTCTGCAGACCCAGGGGTGCCATGTGTTCCAGGGGTATCTGTTCAGCAAGCCACTGACGGTGGCGCAAGTCGAGGCGAGCGGCTTTGTGGTGGAGTGTCAGGTTGGGCGTTATCCACTGCTTAATGCTGTAATGGCAGAGTAACAAGTGTGCGTTAGGCCACAATTTGGGATTTTATTCCGCCACATTTAATCAATATTAATCATCTTTTTGCGGCCCGTCATGAGACGGATTGGCAGGAATTGTTAGCATGCGAGCTCATTTCTAGGGAAAGGAGTATCGCAATAATGAGTCATGCTGCTGCCAATGACCGTCCGGCCAGCTCTTCCAAGGGCTGGCTGAACCGTTTCCTCAATGGCGTCGAGAAAGCCGGGAACAAATTACCCGACCCCGCCATGCTGTTTCTCTACGCCTTGCTGATCGTCTGGGTCGGCTCCTGGGTGTTGTCACAATTCCAGTTTGATCTGGTCAATCCCCGCACCGGGGAGGCCGTGGTGGTCAACAACCTGCTGACTGGCGCCGGTCTGGCCGAGTTTCTCTCCACCATGGTGACTACCTTCACCGGCTTTGCCCCGCTGGGGATCGTGCTGGTGGCCATGCTCGGGGTCGGGGTGGCCGAGCAGTCCGGTTTTATCAATACCGGTCTGAAAAAGTTGCTGAAAGTGACTCCCGCCCGTTTTCTCACCCCCATGTTGATCCTGGTGGCGATCGTCAGCCATACCGCCGCAGATGCGGGTTATGTGCTGGTGATCCCCATTGGCGGCATCATCTTCCACGCGGCCGGGCGCCATCCGCTGGCGGGCATCGCCGCCGCCTTTGCCGGCGTCTCCGGCGGTTTTGCCGCCAACTTCCTGCCCTCCGGCGGAGATGCACTGCTGCAGGGCTTTACCCAGTCCGCCGCCCAGATCCTCGACCCTGACTACATGGTCAACACCCTCTGCAATATCATCTTTACCGGTGCCTCTTCGCTGCTGATCATCTGCGTCGGCTGGTTTATTACCGAGAAGGTGGTGGAGCCGCGCCTCAAGCACGTGGCGCTCAACGAGGATCTGGAGAGTGCCGACGAGATGGGGCGCTACAGCGCGCAAGAGAGCCGGGCCTTCAACTGGGCCGGGTTTGCCATGCTGGCAGCTATCGTGCTGCTGGCGCTGGCGCTCTCCCCGAGCGATTCGCCGCTGCGTGCCGCCGATGGTTCCCTGACCACCTTCGCCGCGCCGGTGATGAAGTCCATCGTACCGCTGATCTTCCTGCTCTTTATCCTGCCCGGGATTGTCTACGGCTTTGTCGCAGGTAGCTTCAAGAGTGGCAAGGATGTGATCGACGCCATGTCGGCCACCATGAACAAGATGGGCTCCTACATGGTGATGGCCTTCTTCTGCGCCCTCTTTATCAAGGCGTTTGGCGACTCCAACCTGGGCACCCTGCTGGCCCTCTCCGGCGCCGAAGTGCTCCATGCACTGGCGTTGCCCGGTGAAGTGACCATCGTCGGGATGATCCTGCTCACCGCCAGCGTCAATCTGGTGGTGGGGTCGGCCTCGGCCAAGTGGGCGCTGATCAGCCCGATCCTGGTGCCCATGCTGATGGCGGTGGGGATCTCCCCCGAGCTGACCCAGGCAGCCTATCGGGTCGGGGATTCTGCCTCCAACATCATCACCCCGCTGATGGTCTTCTTCCCGCTGGTGGTGGTCTATTGCCAGCAGTATGTGAAGAGCACCGGGATCGGTACTCTGGTCTCCATGATGCTGCCCTACTCGCTGGCCTTCCTGGTGAGCTGGACCATTTTCCTGCTGCTTTATTGGGCGCTAGGTTTCCCGCTCGGGTTGCAAGCCCCTTACGTCTATCCGGCCCCTTAAGCCGGGTGTGCGAGGGAGCCTTGGGCTCCCTCGTTTTTTTCGCTATGGTGTTACCTCATTTTGGAGGTGCCATGAATCAGACCATCGATCTTATCCTTTCCCATCGCTCCATTCGTCAGTTCACTGCCGAGCCGATCGCCCCGCAGCAGCTGGATGCCATTCTCGCCGCCGCCCAGTCTGCCTCGACCTCGAGCTTCTTGCAGGTGACCAGCATTGTGCGAGTCAGCGAGCCCGAGGCGCGCCAGCAGCTGGCCGTGCTGGCGGGCAATCAGCCTTATGTGGTGCAGGCAGCCGAGTTTCTGGTGTTCTGCGCCGATTACCATCGTCACAGCCAGATCGTGCCCGAGGCCCAGACCGGTTATGCGGAGCAGTTGCTGATCGGTGCCATCGACGGCGCCCTGATGGCGCAAAATGCCCTGCTGGCGGCGCAGTCGCTGGGGTTGGGCGGGGTCTATATCGGCGGACTTCGCAACCATCCGGCCGAGGTGAGCGAGCTGCTCGGCTTGCCCCATCAGGTGATCCCGCTGTTTGGTCTCTGTCTCGGCCATCCTGCCCAGCAGCCGGAGCAGAAACCCCGTCTGCCCAGGGGGTTGGTGGTGCATCAGGAGCGCTACCGGCACGAGCTGGATCGCGACCTGCTGGCCCAATACGATCAGCAGATCGCGGACTACTATCAGGCCCGTAGCAGCAACAACAAGCAGCAGACCTGGAGTGGCCAGATCCGCGCCATTCTGGGCAAGGAGTCCCGTCCTTTCATGTTGGGCTTCCTGCAATCTCGGGGCTTTAACCTCAAGTAATGGCGCTGATGGGCGATACTATGGGGAGGTGACCGTCATGGTCATCATCCCCTGATCCTGCAATCTCTCCCTGAGACCGGGGACACAGCTTGGCGACAAATCGTGGGCAAGGGGGGATCTGCAGGCTACCTTAAGTGGGTAAGCTGTTGTAGGATCACGCAATTGGATAGGAACAGGGGTTTGGACATCCTATGATTTTAACTTTGGTATTGCTGTCTATCGGCGCACTCCTGTTTTTGGTTATCGCCTATAACGTGGTGCAGCAATATAAGCAGAAGGCGGAAGCGGAAAAGCGTCACGCCATTGCCAGACACAAGACGGTGGCCGACGAGACCGAAGAGGTGCTGCTGAACGTCAATCTGGTGCCTTTCTCCAAGAATATGGTGTTGCTGTTGCAGCACCGGATCCTCGATGCCTATCGCGCCATCGTGCAGGTGATGCCCAACAACCAGATCAAACAGCGCATCGCCGATGTGCAGATCCAGATCAAGAACGTGCAGGAAAATTACAGCAGTCAGGATGAAGGACACTTCAAGACGCCGGAGTCCGACCGTCAGGCGATCCAGATGCTGCAACTGGTGAAGAAGCTGCGGGCGGTGCTGCGTGTCGAGCACAACAAGGGCAAGATTGACCCTCAGGGGTTCGCCCAGGAAGAGCGCCGCCTCGAGCTGATGCAGCTCAAGATCAACATCTCCAATCTGGTCAAGCGGGCGATGGATGCCCGCATTCAGGGCCAATATGGCACTTGCCGTCAGCTCTATACCAAGGGCCTGTCGGCAATGGCGAGTGTGGCCGACAAGGATCCCTACCTGCTGGCCCGTGAAGAGGATATGCGCCAGGGCCTCAAGGAGCTGGAAGAGCTGCAACAGCAGAACAGCGCGCAGGATCTGCAAAACATCAAGGACAAGGAAGCCGACGAGCTCGATGTCCTGTTTCAACCCAAGAAGAAATGGTAAGCATGTCTCATCCACTCGATTCCACACTGGGGCCAATGGCCCCATTT
Organism: Aeromonas sp. QDB23; assembly: GCF_027707745.1. Lineage (NCBI taxonomy): Bacteria > Pseudomonadati > Pseudomonadota > Gammaproteobacteria > Aeromonadales > Aeromonadaceae > Aeromonas > Aeromonas sp. QDB23. Next base: position 36,629 of record NZ_JAPCJA010000031.1, on the reverse strand, counting down.
GTTTCTCAGCTGTTGGCCGAACTGGCCGCCACTGGCATCAATATTCCCCAGCCAACGGTCGATCACCTCTGCTATCGGGCGGCAACCTTGCAGGAGTACCGTGCGCGATGTGCTGTGCTGGCTGAGGCGGGCATCTTGCTGGTGGAGGGGATGATCGGCGGTCGTCCCATCGCCACTTATCAGTTGCATCAGCCGCTGCTGGTCGGTGAGGTGCAGGTGCCCTGTATCGAACTGGCGGCGCCGAAGCCGGGTCGTGTCCATCAGGCGGGACTGGAGCATATCGAACTGGTGGTCGCCTCACTGCAGGAGCTGGTGGCGCACTATCCCGAGCACCCGTTCAAAACCGGCAATATGCAGGATACCCGCAACCCCGATATCGGCCTGATGCTGCCCTCCGGTCAGATCAAGTTTCACCTGTGCCCGCTGGCAGAGGTGATCGCCGAAGAGGTGGCGACCGGCGCTGTGGTCGTGGTGCCTGCGGATTATTTCGAGCAGGATTGATTGTGCGCACAATGCCGAGCGCACCTTACAGGTTCGTGAATAGCGCAGCAAAAGAGGTCACCGGTGTGACTAATGCCAGCCAATCAAGCCTGACTGGTATTGTTTTTATTGATTTTTTCACACTATCTCTCTGTGGCCTGGCCTTCACGCCGCAGGGTAATGTCGTACCTTTCGTTCTGGTAACACAAACTGCCCCGTTTGTTTCTCCAGGTCAGCTACTCGCTTCGGGATAGTCCTCGCTGACATGTATGGCATGCAGCTCCGTTCATGGGTGAGATAGACCGACGCCATGTGAAAACTCAACTGGCTCGCCGTGTATCCCTTCAAACTCGCCGCCATCTTCACCATCGCTGCGCAGCAGGTTGTATGCCAGCAGCCCGCCCCACAGCTCTTGCCGTATCCCCGCCGCCGTCTTGCTACGCAGGGTCAGCCGGTGCGGCTGCAGGCTGTGCTTCATCTCCCGATAGCCCAACTCGATTTCCCAGCGGTGGCTGTAGAGCTCGACGATGTCGGCTCCCGGGAAACGCATCGGGTCGACCATTGAGGTCAACACTTGGCGCTCCTTGCCGTTGATGTTGCGGGTCAGCAAGCGGGCTTCCAACGTGTCCGGCAGTTGCGGCCACTTCTTGCGTGCCTGTGGACTGGTCGTCAGATGCACCAGCACATCATGACGCCCCAGCTGGCGTGCACGCCCTTTTTGGGCGGTAAGAGCCAGTGCCGCTCGCAGCCGGTGGTTTGACAGGTACAGGTATGGAACGGGCTAAGCGAATAGACCCCCCTTGTCGAACAGGGTCAACGAGTGGTCTGTTCGCCGAACAGAGTCATGATTAGCTCGGATGGAATGAGGTCAGAGAGTGACTCAAACTGGGCGGCATTGTTGGCGTTGAGGAAGTCGAGATCCTGGTCGATACGCATAAAAAATCCGAAACAAAATCAACAGGTTTCGGATTTTTACACATCAGGAGGATCGGTCAATGGATCCTTGACTGATCGGCATTAACCTTGTCGGCGCCCTGTTGCATGGTAGGAACCGCATCGCGGTGAGGGTCAGTCCAGCAACTCCTGATGGAGGCGATTGATGATATTGCCCGCCTCGCTCTCCTTGACCAGGAAGCAGAGGTTGTGGGCGCTGGCGCCGTAGCAGATCATCCGGATGTTGTGCTCGCGCAGGGCGTCAAAGACCTGACTACCCACCCCGTTCACTTCGCTCATCCGGTTGCCGATGAGCGCCACCAGTGCCAGACCGGTTTCCACCTCCACCTTGCAGAGTTGCCCCAGCTCGGCCAGCACCTTGTCGCTCAGGATCGGCTCGCCGTTGCTCTGGCTGCCGGTGTGATCCAGCGTCAGCGACACGCTCACCTCCGAGGTGGTGATGAGATCCACCGAGATGCGGTGACGGGCCAGAATGCCGAACACTTCCGCCAGAAAGCCGTAGGCGTGGAACATGTTGAGGCTGTGCAGGGTCACCAGCACCTGCTGGCGGCGCAGGGCGACGGCGCGAAACAGCGGGCTTGAATCTGTGCTGGCGCGGATCCAGGTACCACCGGCGGCGGGATCCTTGGCGGAGCCGACAAACACCGGAATATTCTGGCGCACCGCCGGTTGCAGGGTGGCGGGGTGCAGCACCTTGGCGCCGAAGGTAGCCATCTCGGCCGCCTCGACAAAGCTGATCTCGGGAATGGGGCGGGCGCGGGTGACGAGACGCGGATCCGTGGTGTAGATGCCGGGCACATCGGTCCAGATCTCGATACTGGCGGCATCGAGTGCTTCGGCGAGCAGAGCTGCGCTGTAGTCAGAGCCGCCGCGCCCAAGCGTGGTGGTGCGACCATCGCCATCGGCACCGATAAAGCCCTGGGTGATGACGAGGCTGTCACCCAGCTGCGGGCCCAGCGTCTGCTGACAGAGAGTGCGGGTGGTAGCCAGATCGACGGTGGCCTTGCCAAAGCGGCTGTCGGTGCGCATCAGCTGGCGCACATCCTGCCAGTGGGCCTTGACGCCGCGCTGGCGCAGCAGTTCGGTAAAGAGGCGGGTAGACATCAGCTCGCCGCAGGCGATGAGGCGATCGGCCAGCTCCGCATCGGTATGCTGGTGGGCTTGCTGGGCCATGAGGCGGATCTCGTCCAGCTGACCATGAATGAGGGCGCTCATATCAACGGGGTTGCCGAGATCGGCCAGAATGGCTTGCTGGATCCCGGCCAGTTTGGCCAGCTGCTCGTCGCGGCCCGCTTCGTCCAGCTCCCCTTGTGCCAGGGCGACCAGCAGGTTGGTGACACCGGCGCTGGCGCTTAGCACCACTACCCGGGTGGCGGGATTGGCCAGCACGATGTCGGCGCAGTGGTTCATGGCCGGGAAGTTGGCGACACTGGTTCCGCCAAACTTGGCGACATTGATCGGGCTCATTGCTTACTCCTGTCTTAATTTAAGATTCCGGTTCCATCGGGCAAAAAAGAGAGGAGGAGGCTGAAAATGGCAGGAATGAACGAAGCTATCCCGGCCAGAAGCACTCCACCTGCAGAGCCCATCCCGTACCGCCCCTGACAGGGCGCGGTGGGGGATGATCACTACCGATGACAACCCGGGGGATTCAGCCCCCGCAGCCGACGTTGAGGTCACCAGTCTCCTCACTCGTCTCGGCGCTGCTCCCCCTGACCCAAGTTCACCGGACGCTGGCGTCCTCCCTTGGGCTGCCTGGGCAGCGCTCCTCTTCTGGCTCCACCAGGGCGGTGGAGTGCATTTAGAAATACCCTGCGTTGGATTGTACTGTCAATCGAGTTTGTGAAAAAGTTCAAATTGTCGGCTAACTCAACGCAGAATCAATGGCTTAGGCAATGGTCTTTGACAAAACCTTGGAGCGGCGCTGCCAGTTGTAGAGACGCTGACGCGCCACCGGCAGATCTTCCACTTCCAGCGGATCGAAGCCCCGCTCCCGGAACCAGTGGATGGAGCGGGTGGTGAGCACGAACAGGCGACGGATGCCGAGCCGCTTGGCCCGCTCGGCCACCTTGGCCACTAGCTGATCCCCGCGGTTGGAGTTGCGATAGTCGGGGTGGATGGCGACGCAGGCCATCTCCGCCATCGCCTCTTCCATAAAGCAGTAGAGGGCAGCGCAGCCGATGATCAGGCCATCGCGATCGATGATGGTGAACTTGTCGATCTCCATCTCCAGCTGCTCGCGGGAGCGGCGCACCAGAATGCCTTCCTCCTCCAGCGGGCGGATGAGATCGAGAATGCCGCCGATATCCTCGATGGTGGCGGCGCGGGCCTGCTCGGCACTTTCCCGCACGATCTGGGTGCCGAGGCCATCGCGGCTGAACAGCTCCTGCAACATGGCGCCATCATCCTGATAGCTCACCAGATGGGAGCGGGGCACGCCGCCACGGCAGGAGGCAATGGCCGCGCGCAGGTAGCGGGCGGTGCCGGACATCTCTTCTCCCGCCTGCTCCAGTTCCACCAGCAGCTCTTCGGCCTGCTCGGGGAAGAGCTCGGAGATGGCTTCGCCGCGCCTGTCCATGACTCCCTGGGTGCTGCTAAAGCAGATGAGCTTGTCCGCCTTGAGATCGACCGCCACCCGGCGGGCCACCTCTTCCGAGCTCAGGTTAAAGCTCTCGCCGGTGACCGAACAGCCGATGGGGGAGATGAGCACCAGACTCTTCTGATCGAGCTGGCGGGTGATCCCCTCCACGTCGATGCGGCGCACCCGGCCGCTGTGGCAAAAGTCGATGCCATCATCCACCCCCAGCGGCTGGGCGGTGACAAAGTTGCCGCTCACCACGCTGATCCGCGCCCCCTGCATGGGGGTATTGGCGAGCCCCATGGAGAGCTGGGCGGTGATGTCGTATTGCAGGCCACCACACACCTGTTTGATGATGGTGAAACTCTCGTCATCGGTGACCCGGATCCGCTTGTGATACTGGGCCTCGATACCGGCGCGGGCCAGTGCCTCATCATTTTGCGGACGTGAACCAAACACCAGCACCAGGCGTATGCCCAGTGTCTGCAGCAGGGCGATATCGCTGACGATATTGGCGAAGTTGGGGTGGCAGATGGCTTCTCCCCCCATCATCAGCACAAAGGTGGCACCCCGATGCACATTGACATAGGGGGTGGATTGCCGAAAGGCATTGACCAGACTGGGTTCGCGTTCACGCACTTGATATTTCTTCCATAAAAAAACAGCGATTGGCTCAATATATGAAAATTAATTCACAAATCAAGACTAAATATTGATTTTGACTGTTTCTGGTCTACCAGAGACGGCTTGGCCGTGCGGATCGGGGAAGGGGGGCGGGAGGCTTAGATGGTATGACGGGGCGAGCGGGAAGGGGCCCGCCGGTTGATCCGGCGCGATAAACTGCTATCTTCGATGCTCCTTTTCGTCAGCTGTGTGATTTCACAGGGTTTTATACAAGGACAGAATTCATGGAACAGATTATTTCACCGGCAGATGCCCTGCCGGGACGACGCGAAGCGATGGTGATTGGTCAGCAGCATGCGGTGAACGGCAACCCGACCCGGGGCCCCTGGCCAGAAGGGATGGCGGTGGCCTGGTTTGGCATGGGCTGTTTCTGGGGCGTGGAGCGCCTCTTTTGGCTGCAGCCGGGGGTCTACTCCACCGCGGCCGGTTATCAGGGCGGCGTGACCCAGAATCCCACCTACAAAGAGGTGTGCAGCGGCCTGACCGGCCATGCCGAGACGGTGCAGGTGGTGTTTGATCCGGCGGTGATCAGCTACGGCGATCTGCTCAGACTGTTCTGGGAGCAGCACGATCCGGCGCAGGGGATGCGGCAGGGGGGCGATGTGGGCACCCAGTACCGCTCGGTGATCTTCTATGGCGACGAGAGCCAGCAGATCATTGCCCAGCAGAGCATGGCGGCCTATCAGCAGGCGATGGCGGCGAGCGGCGACAGCCGTGCTATCACTACCCGCATTCTGCCGCTGGCGCCTTTCTATTACGCCGAGGATTACCATCAGCAATATCTGGAGAAAAATCCGGATGGCTACTGCGGATTGGGGGGCATTGGAGTCTGTTTGCCGCCGAGTCTGAACCGCTGAACAGGTTTGTAGGGGTTTTCTTAAAAAAAGTGAAAATAAATGAGGTCTGGCGGGAACTTATTGCTACCTGGCAGGACTAACTAGGTAGCGTCCAGGGATCGGATGCAAAGTCCAGACACATTTCTTGCCTTGAAAACCACCCAATGAATGAACGCTTGGGTGGATTGAAAATGATAGCAAGCAGGGCTGCCCACCAAGGCGGCCCTTTTCCTGTCTGCGTGTTTTGAAAACCTTGCGTTGGGCGAGAGAACCAAGCGGCAGATCAGCCGATCGCGCTGTCGAACAGGTTCTTGATCAGGTCAATAAACTCGATGAGGAAGGCTTTTTGTTCCGGGGTCGGGGCGCGCAGCCAGACGGCGGAGAGCACCTCTTCCAGATCGGCGACCACGGCATCGGCCTCCTGCATAATGGCAAAACGCACCTTGGCATCGAGCTGGGGGTTTTGCTCGCAAATAGCCATCAGGTTGCTGGCAACACGGCCACTGACCAGATCTTCGATGGTCTCTTCACCGTTGCTCTGCTGTTGGGATTCAAACAATCCCAAACTCTCCACCAGATACTCGATCAGCGAGATATAGCCTTCACTTTCTACCACCATGGTTGCTGCCTCAATACAGTAACAATACGAAAATTAAGCGTATTTTAGTGGCTTGCCCTAGCTTGGCAAGCAGCAGTGCAGGCGATGGCGCGTAAAACTGACTCCGCCCCGCTCCACGCACTCCAGCCCGGTCAACGTAAAGCCATGTCGTAAAAATAGCTCATAACTGAAGGCGCTGGCCTCGGTGGTGATGTGCTTCAGACCGAGCGCCCGAGCCCCCGCCAGTGCCGTGGTGAGCAGCAGATTGCCCAGTCCCTGGCGCTGATGGTCGGCGCTCACATAGAGCAGACTGAGGTGGCCATCAGCACTCAGAGTGACAAAACCGAGGGGCACATTTGCCTGCTCCGCCACCCAGCCGTGGTGTTCGCGCAACTGGCTGACAAAGCCGGGATGTTGTGAACCGAGAGCCCACTGCTCCACCTGCTCGGCGCTGTAGTGCTCGGGGCCGCTGCGTCGCACCGCCTGCTCAAACAGGCTCACGAGGGCGGGGATATGTGCCTCGCTAAGGGGGACAATACGTAATTCCGGGGTCATAAGGTCTGGTCGTCAGTGGGGTGGAGGGGGCGCGGTGCCTGTGGCCGTTTGGCTTTGGGCAGACCCGCGACAACCCGTTCATAGGAGTGGTGCACCCAGCCTTGCCACAGATCGTCCGGCAGCGCATCGGTTAACGTCACCGTGTTCCAGTGCTGCTTGTTCATATGCCAGCCCGGTTTGACCTCGGGGTGGATCTCGCGCAGCAGCAACGCCAGCTCGGGCTCGCACTTGAGGTTGATGGTGAGCGGGTCGGCCTGCCAATCCACCAGCGCGAACATCTTGCCCGCGATGCGGTAGGCCAGGATCTCCGGGCCAAACGGGGTATCTTCGGTGGCGCCCGGCAGGGTCAGCAGAAAGTGGCGCAAACGGGTCAAATCCATGGAGAGTTCTCGCAGAAGGGGTGATCCGGGTCATGTCAGGCGCATATCTATCGGCGGGTCTGTTCTGTTAATATGCGCGCAGCCGAGTATACCCCCCATCACCAAGGGAGCCTATTGGATGTTGTATCACAAGACCTTTGAGCTGGGTCCCGAGCGGGATTGGGTGGTGTTTGTCCACGGTGCCGGTGGCAGCTCCTCCATCTGGTTCAAGCAGCTGCGCGCCTATCGCGAACACTTCAACGTGCTGCTGCTGGACTTGCGCGGCCACGGCCAGTCCCACCAGCTGCAACAGGTGGTCAAGGGCCACTACAGCTTTCGGGAAGTGACCGAAGATATCGTTCGGCTGCTCGATCATCTCAATATCCGCCGCGCCCACTTTGTCGGCATCTCCCTTGGCACCATCCTTATTCGTCATCTGGCCGAGCTCTGCCCGGAGCGGGTCAAAAGCATGGTACTGGGGGGCGCCATTTTGCGGCTCGATATCCGCTCGCGGGTGCTGGTGCAGCTTGGCCGACTCGGCCAGCATATCCTGCCCTATATGTGGCTCTACCGGCTGTTTGCCTTCATCATCATGCCGCGCCAGCACCATCAGGAGTCGCGCAACCTCTTTGTGCGCGAGGCCCGCAAACTCTGCCAGAAAGAGTTCAAACGCTGGTTCCGCCTCGCCACCGAGGTCAACCCGCTGATGCGTTATTTTCGCGAACGCTCCCTGCCCATTCCCACCCTCTATGTGATGGGGGAGGAGGATCATATGTTTCTGGCACCGGTGCGCGAACAGGTGGCCCGCGATGCGAGCTCCTCGCTGGCGGTGATCGAACAGTGTGGCCATGTCTGCAATGTGGAGCAGCCGGAGCAGTTTAATCGCCGTACGCTGGCGTTTATTCACTCCCTGTCCCGCCGTCACGGCTGATCTTCACCACGAGCTGTTTGATCGGTTCGTGTATCAAGTCTGTTCTCTCCTCACGCTACCGGACAGCTCTGTCCTGTGGTGCTCTTTTGCCATCCTTTTTACACCCCGTAATCGGTCATATTCCCGATAACGTAGCTCATCTTGTTTGCCCGGTTGCCGATAGCCATATGGAGATAGCAGGACATCGATTTGTTGTGCCATTTTTTCCGGCAGAGTGTGAAGCAATTAACCATTTCCTTCATATTGTATTGCTACCTTGTTGAGATATAGATTGTTTATCAATGACCTAAGGATGGGATATCAACGATGCGCCAGACTATTACCCCTACCCAACGAGAAGTCACTTTCCATCAGGATGAGTTGATTGTCTCCAAGACCGATCTGGCAGGGCGGATCACCTACTCCAATAAGATCTTCATGCGGCTGTGCGATTTTTCAGAAGAGACCTTGCTGGGTGCTCCGCACAATATCGTGCGCCATCCTGATATGCCCCGTGGTGTCTTCTGGGGCCTCTGGCATTTTCTCAAGGAGAATCGGGAATTTTTTGGCCTCGTCAAAAACATGACTGCCAATGGCGATTATTACTGGGTGTTGGCGAATGTCAGGCCCGATTTTCGTGATGGCAAGGCGATCGGTTACTTCTCGGTGCGTCGTTGTCCGTCACGTCAGTCCATTGCCGCGATAGAGCCTGTTTACCAGAAGATGCGTGAGTTAGAGCGGGGCATGGTCGGTGATGTGCCCAAGCAATCCTGGGACTGGCTGGAGCAGCATCTGGCCACTCAGGGGACTGATTACGAGCGGTTTGTGCTCAATCTGGTGCAACAGGATTAAGGAGTCATCCCATGTCTACCGTTCTCTCCAAAACCAGTAGTGCCAGCAAAAAGCACCTCTTTATCAGCCAGAAGTTTTTGCTCATCTGTACGGTATTCGGTCTCTCTGTTATTGCGCTGGCCATCTTCTCCATCAGCACGGTAGGGATGACCTAGTTTAACCTGGGCATTCCGGCGCTGGCCTTGCTGTTTATCGTGCTGGCATTGCGTGAACAGCGGCGACTGGTGGCCGTTATGGATCAGATCAATGACGTGCTGGTGAAGGCCGCTGCTGGTGAGACCCATGTACGGGTCACGCGAACCAAGGGGCTTGGCGAGCTCGGCAAGATAGCCTGGAACCTCAACGGCTTTCTCGACATCGTCGAGGCCAATATCAAGGACATGGTCTCTTGCTTCGAGCATGCGGGTCAGGGACGTTACTATCGCCACGCTTTCAAGCAGGGATTGCCGGGGGAGTTCTCCAAAACGGCAGACAATATCAACCTCTCTCTGCGTGCAATGCAGGAGGCGACCGAGCTATCCCGTCAGGGGGATCTGCTCAACAAGTTGCATCAGACCAACAACCATAACCTGCGGCACAATCTGGCGGGCAATCAGGAAGATCTGCTGACCCTCAGCAACAAGGTTGAAGAAGTGCTAGGTACTGCCCAGCAGGGGCTGGATGCTTCGCTACACAGCATGACTGTGGTCGAGGAGCTTAGTCAGGAGCTGATAGGCATCAACCGCGAGATGCAGGATACCGGACGGGTAGCCACTACCCTGGCGGGGGATAGTGCCCGGATTACCGAGACGGTCAATTTGATTAACGAGATAACCGCGCAGACCAACTTGCTGGCCCTCAATGCGGCTATCGAGGCTGCGCGCGCTGGCGAGGTTGGCCGTGGCTTTGCCGTCGTTGCCGACGAGGTGCGGGCGCTGGCTGAACGTACCCGCCAGTCAACTAACGAGATCCGTGAGGTGGTCAAGGGGCTGACAGCCAGTATTGAGGAGATCGTCTCCAGTGTGCTCTCGCTGGGGGATCGCAGCCAGCGGATCAGTGACAACGTGGATGGATTTCGGCATAGCTTCGAGGCCGTAGCCGAGGGGGCTAAATCCAATATTGGCCATCTGCACTATGCCAGAGGCTTGGCCTTTGCCTCGTTGCTCAAGCTAGATCACATCATCTTTATGCAGCGCGGCTATCGGGGGCTGGAGGCTCGTGGTGCTGATGGCTCAGCTGTGAGCCACACCGATTGCCGCCTTGGCCGTTGGTATTACGAGGGGGATGGCGCCGCCCTGTTTGGCTCCCTGGCAAGCTTCAAACAGCTCGAAATACCACATCAACAGGTCCATGGCGCAGTCAACAAGGCGCTGGTGGCTGCGCGGGGTGATTGGCTCCATGATGACCAGTTGCTTCATACCATTCTGATCGAGATGGAAAGTGCCGAGAACGCGAGCAAGCAGGTGATGGAACTGCTCAACCGTATGGTGCAAGAGCAGAGTGTTACCTGACCGCCGTTTGGCGAAAAATGACGGGTGCTCTGTTGCGATCGTGTCAACCACAGGTCGCTACCGGATAATAGGGGTGTCATGGGGCTGGTGGACCACCTAGGCAGACATACGGGTCCATACCTTAGTAGCCGGTCATCTCCAGATAGCCGACCCCCTTGGCATCTCCCTCCACCGTTACCGCCCCCTCCCAGTAGTCAAAGCGACCTGTCATGGCCTGATTGGGCTGACGGGCTTTGATGGTGAGGCTCATCCCTGCGGCGTTTAGCTGCCACTCTACGGGGTAATTCTGCCCCTTGGGGCCGCGCCAGGTGTTGCCTGGAGTGAGGCGAATCGCGTCGGGGGCGAGCACCCGGTTGCTGCCGTCCCGCTCAATCAAAATGCCGTAACGGTTTTCTGGCTCGGTGCTGCCCGCCTTGGTGCGCAGGCGAAACAGCATCAGCTCGCGGCCATCGGCCAGTTGCAGCGAAAACCAGTCCCAGCCCGATTGCCACTCGGCCAATACCGAGCTGCTCCACTCGTGATCAAACCAGCCTTGTCCGGTCACGGTGCGGGTCTCACCATCGCGGGTCAGGGTGCCGCGCAGCGTGAGGCGCGGGTAGGAGTAGTAAAAGGAGGCGTTGCCCGGGCTCTTCTCGCTGTAACCGGCCTTGCCTTGCAGCACCAGCGGCTTGGCGGCACTGACGGTGAGGTTCAGTTCGCCAATCTTGCTCTGCACCTTGAGGGTAGCGGGGAACAGCGCTGCCCCTTGCGAGGCAAGCCGCCACTCCCTGAGCCAATATTGGCCGCCGCTGGCTCCCGCCAGTCCCGGTCCCTGCCGACTGGCCCGTTCATCTTGCTGGTGGCTGCCACGGTCGAGATCCGTGATGGCAAACTGGGCCAGCCAGAGCTGGGGAGTGAGCCAGGGATTGCTGGTGCGGAGTTCTTGTTCGATCCCTTGGCGAAACAGGGTCCACTGCATGCCATATTCGCGCCCCTGCTCATCCTTGAGGTTGCCGGTGAGATACCACCACTCGGAGCGGTAATCGGGGTGGGCGGCGTGATCCTCCGGCAATTGAATGGTTTGCCCCGGCAGCACCTTTTTGAAGCTGTCGCTGCCGCCGCCGAGCAGGGCGCCCAGATCGCTGGCACCGATAGCCCCGCTATAGAGTGTCCAGAGAACCCCCAGCGCCCACCCTTTGATTTTTTTCATACCACTCTCCTTGCCGCATACCAGGAGGCCAGTGCGCCACATACCGGCGCCAATAGCAGGGCGGTGACCGCATGAAGGGGGGCGGCCTCGAAGGCGAGGCGCCAGCCAAAGGCACGGGGATTGACCACCTCGATCAGCACCCAGGCGAGGCCATATCCCACCGGCAGCGCCAACAGGGCGGTGAGCAGCCCCAACCCCGCCCCTTGCCACACCAGCAGCTGGCGGCAGTGGCTCGGGCTCAAGCCCAGACTCTGCAAGGTCTGCAGCTCGCCACGGCGTGCCAGCCCCAGCACCATAAAGGCCGAACCGATCCCGACAAAGGCGATGCCGAGGATCAGCAGTTTCAAGAGCTCGGTCACCACAAAGGTCTGGTCAAACACCTTGAGCGCCGCGCTGTGGATGGCGGGGGCGGAGAGCAGATTGAGCTGCTCGCCAAAGCGCCCGCGCAGGCGGTCGGCCAGCTGTTCGGGGTCGTCACTGAAGAGGGCTAGGGACTGCACCGCCCCCGCCTCGAAGGCGTGCAGGAGTTGCCCCTTGTCACTGCCGTAGTCCTGATAGACGCCGGTGACGGTGAACTGCCTTGGCCCCTGCTCGCCGCTGATAGCCAACTGTTGGCCGACCTTGACCCCGAGGCGCACCGTCAGCGGTTCGCTCGCCAGCACCTCATCGGGATGGGTCGGCCAGCGTCCGGCCAGCAGCGGATAGGCCGCTTTAAGCTGGGGAATAAAGTCCATCTGTGCCCACTCGATGGGCTGCCCCTGCCAGCGGGCAGGGTGCACCGAGCGGCGCGAGGCGGCGCTCACCAGCGGATTGGCGAGCAGGGTCTCGAGGGTGGCCTCGCTCAAGGTGCCCTTGTTGCCCGCCACCCCCTTGGGGGCGGTGACATAGAGATCGGCAGCCAGACGCTGGCCGAGCCAGATCTCCACGCTGGAGCGAAAGCTCGACACCATGACCCCTATGCCGATGGCCGCCGCGATGGCCAGTTGCAACGCCATCACCGCGATGGCGGTGCGATCGAGATGATAGAGAGTCTCGGCCACCCCGAGTCGGGCTGTGAGGGGGCCGCCCGCGCGCCGTCGCAACCAGCCAAGCAGGCCGCGCAGGGCATCGGGCAGCCAGAGCGCCATGGCCAGCAGCCAGCCTCCGGCGATAAAGAGGGCGCCACTCAGACCGGTTTGCGGCAGCCACAGGCACAGAGCGCACAGCAGCAAGATGGCGATGGCCAGCACACGCCGTCGCCACGGGTGAGCGGGAGGACGGTTGCTGCCAGCACGCAGTTCGAGGGGGGATTGGCGCAGCAGTTGCCACCAGCCGGGCAGGTTGGCGGCCAGCGTACCGAGCAGCCCGATCAACAGCGCCTTGAGCAGGCTCACAGGGGAGAGGCGCAACAGGTCGATGGGGTTGGGGCCATAGAGATCGGCCAGCGCCTGGGTCAGCTGTCCCATTAGTGCCAGCGCCAACAGGCTGCCGAGCAGCACACCGAGCAGGGTGCCGATGGTGGCGAGAATAACGAGCTCCAGGATGAGCCAGCCGAGCACCCGACTCGGCCCCATCCCCAGAATGATCAACTGGGCCAGCTGGGGGCGGCGCACGCTCTGGACAAATCGCTGGGCGTTGAACACCAGAAACAATCCCACCGCCATGGCGAGCAATGAGAGCGCCGTCAGATTGAGGGCCAGTGCATCGCCAAGCTGGCTGGCATCCAGCGCTGGGCTGATGGGCTCAAGCCACAAGGGTTGGTTCGGGTAATCGGTTTGCAGGGTGGCCTGCAGGGTACGAGCCTCGGCTTCGCTTAGCTTGAAGACGATGCGATCGAGCCGACCCGCTTTATCCAGCAACGGCTGGGCGAGGCCGATGTCGGTTATCAGTAGTCGCTCCATGGGCACGGCGCCCGGTTCAAACGTGCCCGCCAGCGTCAGGGTCAGGGGGCGGGCGCTTGCGCCATCGCTGCCGCCCAATACAAAGCGGCGGCTCTGGCCCGCTTGCCAGCCAAGGCGCTCCGCTTCGGGGGCCGCCAGCCAGATGCTGTCGGCCCGGTTTAGGGGGAAGGCGGGCTCGCTCGCGGGGCGGGCGCCAAACAGCTGGCGCAGGGGGCCGGGGTTGAAGAGATCCATCCCCAGCAGTTGAAAGCTGCGCCCCTGCTCATCCTTGAGCCAGCCATGGAGCTGGGGCATGGCATCGAGGGCGTGCTGGCTGGTCACCAGCTGCACGTAAAGCTGCTCATCCAGCCCGCCAGCGGGGGCCAGCCGGTAGTTGGCTTCCCCTGCCAGCTGGCTGCGGGCGGCGACAAAGTTGGTGCGGGCGCTGTGATTGAGCAGCTCGATGGCCACCACCAGCGACACCCCCAATACCAGCCCGGCCAGACTCATCAACAGCAGCCAGGGGTGGCTGCGATAGAGGCGCAGCAGCGCTTTGAGTGGCAGCATCAGCGTGCCTCCAGCAGACGCAGTCGCTGTCTAGTCATGACGGGGCCCCTTGAGTTCGATCAGTTGGCCCCCTTCGAGGCGCAGCACCCTGTCGGCCAGCGCGGCGTAGGCCGGGTTGTGGCTCACCAGCAGCAAGCCTGCGCCGGTGCCCCGCACCGCCGCGATCATTAACGCCATCACCTGTTCGGCATTGTGCTCATCGAGGCTGCCGGTGGGTTCGTCGGCAAGCAGCCACTGGGGCTGATGGATGAGGGCGCGGGCCAGCGCCACCCGCTGTCGCTGACCGCCGGAGAGCTGCTCCGGCCAGGCATGGCGCTTGTGGCTCATATCGAGCCGTTGCAGCAACTGGTCAATCCTGGCCTCATCCGGTGGCAGGCCGTTGATGGCCAGCGGCAGGGCAAGATTCTCGGCCACATTCAGGGTCGGCAGCAGGTTGAAATCCTGATAGACGATACCGAAATGGCGGCCACGCAGGCGCGCCCGCTCGTCGGGTGAACGGGTGTCGATCCGGGTCTCCCCCAGCCAGATCTCCCCCTCGTCCGGGGCAATCAGCCCGGCGATCAGATTGAGCAGGGTGGACTTGCCGCAGCCGCTTTGGCCCAGCAGCAGGGTGATCTCGCCAGCGGGGAGGGCGAGATCGAGATGGTGGAACAGCGGCAGTCGTTCACTGCCGTTATCGAAGCTCTTGCAGAGGTTGCGCAGGGTCAGCATGGGGTAACCGTTTGATGGTCAATGGCTTTCATCATGCTTGGTACGCTAGCACGGCCGACAATGATCAACACCCCTTACGGTTGATCAGGAGTGCCAGTTAGTGATCAAGGCGGCAAAAGAGCAGTGGATCCTCGCTGGATCCCGCTTGCCCGAGGTGGTTAGAATAGGGGCTTCCATGGGTCACAGGATGAGCAAGGATGTTACACAAGCAAGTCAGTTTTATCATCGATAGCAAGGGCAACAAGCAGGCTGCCGTCGTCCCCATCGAGATCTACAACGAGCTGATGACCCTGCAAAAGGCGCTCTCTGACAACCGGCCGGGGGAGCGCGAGCTCTACCACTTCAACGGCAAAGGGGCCGAGGCCCACGGTTATCCGGTGGGCAAGCGGCAAAATCCGGGCTTTATGGTGCTGGCCGGTTCCACCGCCAATGGTGAGGATGCCGCCTCTTTGCGCGAAGCGGTGATCGAACTGCGGCTGGAGTTGCTGCAAAAGGGGATCATTGTGCCCCGCAGTCAGGGCGGCTTTGTCTTTACCGCCGATCAGCTGTTCAACAGCCCGAGCCTGGCCGCCAGTCTGGTAGCGGGCAATAACCGCAGCGGTCTGGATGCCTGGCAAAACAGCGCTGGCTATACCCTCAAGCAGTCGGGTTTCGGCAAGAAATAACCCGGCGTCTCGACAGTACACTAATTAATCGTTAATTGACCTGGATGAATTTTTCTTTTCATCCAGGTGCTAGCATCGTGGCCAGATGGTTCTAAAAGGAAGAGACCATGTCTGCGCTCACCCCTGTTATTTTGCTGCTTTCCCTGTTTATCCCTCCCGCCCATGCCAGTAGTGGCCCTGTTGTGTTGACATCCTCCGCCATCGGACTTTTTTGTGTCGGATTGTTTGTGTTGGCCTATGCCCTGGTGATGGCTGAAGAGTATCTGCAACTGCGCAAGTCCAAACCCGTGCTGGTGGCCGCCGGGGTGATCTGGATCCTGATCGGTATCGCCTATGCACAGCAGGGGATGAGCCCTGTCGCCGAGCAGGCATTTCGCCATACCCTGCTGGAATATGCCGAGCTGATGTTGTTCCTGCTGGTGGCGATGACCTACATCAATGCCATGGAGGATCGGCGGCTGTTTGATGCCCTGCGTGCCTGGCTGGTACGCTCGGGGTTTCACTTGCGCACCATGTTCTGGTTGACCGGGGGGCTTGCCTTCTGTATTTCGCCAGTGGCAGACAACCTGACCACTGCGCTGCTGATGTGTGCCGTGGTGTTGAAGGTAGCCAACGGTGATCGGCGTTTTGTCAATCTTGCCTGCATCAACATAGTGATCGCCGCCAACGCAGGCGGGGCCTTCAGTCCCTTTGGCGATATCACCACCCTGATGGTGTGGCAGGCGGGCAAGGTGCAATTTGGCCAGTTCTTCGCCCTGCTTATTCCCTCTCTGCTCAATTTTCTGGTGCCGGCCATCCTGATGAGCCTGATGGTGCCGCGCCATGTGCCGGATGCTGATAATGAGGTGGTCGATCTCAAGCGCGGTGCCCGCCGCATCGTCGTGCTGTTCTTGTTGACCATCACCACGGCGGTGCTGTGCCACAGTTTCCTCCATCTGCCGCCCGTACTGGGCATGATGCTGGGGCTCGGTTATCTGCAGTTTTTCGGCTTCTATTTGCGCAAGTCGCTGCCACGATCTCTTGCTCGCAAGCGGGCGCTCTATGAACGCAATGGCGATGATGTGCGGTTGCGCAGTCTGGGGGCTGTCGTGCCATTTGACGTGTTCAACAAGGTGGCCAAGGCGGAGTGGGATACCCTGCTCTTCTTCTACGGGGTGGTGATGTGTGTCGGTGGTCTGGGTTTTATGGGGTATCTGGAGCTGGTGTCACACTGGTTGTATGCCGGAGGGGATCCCACCATGGCCAACATCTTCATCGGGGTCTTGTCCTCCGTCATCGACAACATTCCCGTGATGTTTGCCGTGCTGTCGATGAACCCCGATATGGCGCTGGGGCAGTGGCTGCTGGTGACCCTGACCGCCGGGGTGGGGGGCAGCCTGCTCTCCATCGGCTCTGCGGCCGGGGTGGCCCTGATGGGGCAGGCCCACGGCATGTATACCTTTTTTGGCCACCTGAAGTGGCTGCCTGCCATCGTGCTCGGTTATCTGGTGAGCATAGGGGCGCATCTATTGCTCAATCGCGCCATGTTCTGAATCGGTATTACGCCATAACCAGCGAGGCCCCGTAGATGCGGGGCCTCGTTGATCCAGATGCAAGGATCGTGGTCGGTGCAGGAGAAGGGGGGCTACTCTCCTCGCTTGCCCGTCAGCAGCCAGTAACTCAGGGTGGAACCCACGCCGCAGCAGGCAATGGCGATGGCCATGGGCAGCGGCGATTGGGGCGGATTGAGGTTGACCAGAATCCCCACCACGGCGCCGATGCCAAAGCGCAGGGTGCCCGCCAGTGCCGAGGCGGTGCCCGCAGATTGCGGGAAGTGGCCCATCAGGCCGGTCATGGCGTTGGCGCCCACCAGACTGATATGGCCGACAAACAGTACCACCGGAATGACGATGCCCCACAGGCCGCCGGTCTGGCTCCAGGCGTTGTAGACCAGCAGGGCGCCCGCGCAGGGCAGCACCAGCAGACCGTATTGCAGCATCCGCTCGGCGCCTACCCCTTTCACCAGTCGGCTGTTGACGAAGGTGACCACCATCATCAGCAGGATATTGAGGCCAAACAGCCAGCCGTAGTGCTCGGTCGGCACCTTGAAGTACTCGATATAGACGTAAGGGGAGCCGCTTAAGAAAGCGAACATGCCGGAGCTGGAGAGGG
Organism: Aeromonas sp. QDB23; assembly: GCF_027707745.1. Taxonomy (NCBI): domain Bacteria; kingdom Pseudomonadati; phylum Pseudomonadota; class Gammaproteobacteria; order Aeromonadales; family Aeromonadaceae; genus Aeromonas; species Aeromonas sp. QDB23. The sequence continues at coordinate 19,191 of NZ_JAPCJA010000031.1, read as the reverse complement.
AGCCGCACAGCACATAACCCATGGCGCCGCGATGGGAGAGCACCCCCCAGTAGTTCTTGAGGATCTGGCCCAGATTAAGGGGTTGGCGATGTTCCGGTTTCAGGGTCTCCTGAATTTTCCACTGCATCACCAGACAGATCAGCAGGCTGATCCCCACCAGCAGCCAGAAGATCACCCGCCAGTCGGCGTGGGCACTGATATAGCCACCCACCACTGGGGCCACCAGCGGTGCCAGGGTCATCACCAGAATGACGAACGACATGGCGCGGGAAAAGGCATCCTTCTCGAACAGATCGCGCAGCAGGGCATTGACCACTACCGACCCCGCGGCGCCGCCCGCCGCCTGCAACATCCGGTAGGCCAGCAATTCGGGCAGGGAGTCCGCCATGGCGCAGCCCACCGAGGCGATGGCAAACATGATGAGCCCCGCCAGGATCACCGGCTTGCGGCCATAGCTGTCGGCCAGCGGGCCGTAGAAGAGCTGACCGATGGCAAAGCCGCCCAAAAAGGCGCTGATGGTGAGCTGGGCGCCGTCGATGCTGGTGGCCAGATCCCGGGCAATGGCCGGAATAGCGGGCAGATACATATCCACCGCCAGCGGGGTCAGACCCGCCAGAGCGCCGAGCAGGATAAACAGGAAACGGGGGGAGAGGGCGGCAGCCTGAGCTGTTGGCGATTGGGGCATAGGGTGTCCAGTTGATGCGAAACGTCGGGTTGAAAAGCGCGAAAAAAGCAGTCTATCAGTTTTGTCGCGGCTATGGATCCGGTATGGCGAGCCAGAGGCCGGGCTCGGCGGCAAAGCGCGGGGCAAACCAGTGCTGGCGCACCGCAGTGGGCATTTCGTTCGCGGTGATGGGGCGGCGACTGAGGCGGCAGGCTCCCTGAGAGAGCGCCAGCGCCGCATCTCCCTTGTACCAGCCATCGGTCACCGGTAGGGCCATGGTCTCTCGCAGCAATCTTACGCCCCATTGGGTCACCAGCGCCGGGCAGCTTTTCTCTGCCAGCCTTGCTGCCTGCACCATGGCGGGCGGACGGGGCAGGGTGAAGGTCGCGCCGAGCAGCAGCAATCCGGCCACTGCAGCCAGCTTCTCGCCACGACGTGGCAGCCAGCCTGCCAGCAAAACTATGCCGAGCAAGGTGATGGGCGCCAGATGGCGGGGATTGTCGGGATTCTGGCCAAACAGGGTCCAGAGCAGCAGGGCGAGCCAGTAGATCGTCCAGAGCGGGGAGAGGGCGGTAGTGTGGCCTTTTGAGCGCTGCCAGAGTGGCAGCACCAGCAGCGCCACCATCAACAGGGGCCAGAGCAGGGTGAGCTGATCGTTGAAAGTGTTAGCCCAGCTCAGCAGCCGATCGCCGTGGGCCGCCGCCGTGTTGCCCCACAGGGTAAAGTGGCCGTCGGTAAAGCGTCGCCCCTCACTGAAATAGGCCCAGCCATCGGCCTGCCAGACAAAGAGCAGGCTGGTGAGCCCCACCAGCGCGATGGGGAGCACAAACCTGACGCGCGTTCCCTGTTGCGCCAGCCCGAGCCACAGGGGCAGCAGCGCCAGCACGAAGTAGGAGGGGCGCAGGGCCAGCAACAGACCCAGCAGCAGACCGGCCAGCGCTGGTTTGCGATGTCGCAAGGCCAAGAGCGCGCCCAGCCAGGCGGCCAGCGCGGGCCCATCCGAGAGGCCGGAGAGCGCCAGCGTCGGGGTGAGCGGCAGGGCCAGCACCAGCAACCAGACTGGTGCCAGCAGGCTGGGCCGTTGCCACAATCTCACCGCCAGCAAGGCGGCGAGCGGCGCCAGCAAACTGCTACCGAGCAGACTTACCCACTGCACCGCGCGGGCCGGATCGTCGACCACCAGATTGATCAGCCGCGCCAGCCAGATAAAGGCGGGATAGCCCGGAAAGTGGGGGGAGAACTCCAGCACGCTAAAGCGCGTCACCCCATGGGCGAAATTGAGGGCATCGTCGGAATCGAGCGCCACCGGAAAGGTCAGCAGCCAGCAAAGCCAGGTCAGTTGCAGCAGGATCAGTAACAGGAGCAGTAAGTAGGGTCGATTAGCGAAGCATAATCGGCCGTGGTGACGCCCCCCTTCTCCCCTTGCGGGGGAAGGGTTGGGGATGAGGGGGGCTGTCATCATCGATGAGAGGTCATCAAAGCGGCGCCAGCACGGCTATCAGCGCTTTTTCTGCATCGCTAAAGGCTGCGGAATCGGCGGGCTTGGCGCCCACCCCGAACACCCCAGGGTTACCGATGGCATCCAGCACCTTGGCCAGCGCCTGTTCGGCCGCCTTGCGATCCCCTTCACTGAGTGATGGGAGGATCAAGTCGAGGAAGCGCTTGCTCTTGACCACCAGCACCTTGGCGGTCTGGTAGTCGCCGAGGTTCTGGCTGGCCCCTTCGAGGCGGCGCTCGATCTCCGCCTTGTAGGCGCGGTTGAGCAGGGCGGCGGTGGCGGATGCATCTTGGGCCTTGATGGCGGCGGTCAGCGGCGCTTGCAGCTCCACCTTGTGGTGCTGTTCCAGATAGGTCAGCTCATCGGCAATCTCGCTCAAGGTGGCGCTGGCATCCTTGCCGTCAGTGGCGGCGGTCAGCAGTGCCTCGCGGGCGTCGATCAGTGGCTCCTTGCCGGCGGCGGCGTAGGAGTAAGCCTGCGCCTGACCGCTCAGGGTCAGCAGCAGGGTGAGGGCGAGTAAACCCGGGCGGATGGTCATCCTGTTCTCCTTTCTTAGCCAAGAGGCTATTCCAATGGCGCGGCCCTCAGGCCACGCTCTGGGTTTCGATCACGGTGTTTTCGTTGCGATGGTTAAAGATGGCGTGGCGTCTGTCCACCCCGTCGATCACCACATTCAGGGGCCATCAGGCCACACTCTGGGTTTCGATCACGGTGTTTTCGTTGCGATGATTGAAGATGGCGTGGCGTCTGTCTACCCCGTCGATCACCATGTCGGCGGCCATCATCCCCATCTCCATGGCGGTGTCGGTGAAGATGTAGCGGAATGTCCCCTGACGGCCGGTCATGATGAGGTTGGTGATCGGCATCAGCGCCTTGATCGCTTCGTTACGGCGCGCCTGATAGCCTAAATCCATCAGCGGATAGGCGTATTCGCTACGCGCTTCAAAAGTTTCATCGCCAAGCTTGGCGGTATCGACACCGAGGCTGGCGAGATCGGCGGTAACCCGACCGCGCAGATCAGAGAGCGGTGCTTGCCAGGTGGCATCCCCCGGATTGCAGGGGATCTCCAGCATCACCGAGGTCTGGCCCTGTGGCGCCATAAAGGGGCTGCGCCGGCGCGGCTCCTGCAAACGAGTGGCCAGGATATGGGGGTCGGAGAGGTACTGCCAGGTGTTGTCCGACAGGTTTTCCTGCTTGAGCGGCATATTGACGAAGCGAAGTGACCGGTAGTGCAGATCGCACGGCAAGTCCAGATGCTGGCAGGTGAGCGGCAGCGGCAGGGTGGAGATCACCAGATCAAAGTGCTCACTCTGCTCAACGTCATCTTGTTTCCAATACACCCGTTCGATGCGGCCATCAGCCTGCTCAAGGCGGGTGATGGTGGCGCCGGTCTTCAGCTCAACCCCTTCGGCCACCAGCCGCTCGCCCAAGGTGGTGAAGATCTGGCCAAAGCCATATTTGGGGTAGCGGTATTTGCGGGCATAGGTGCGCACCGAGAGGCTGCCGTTGCGCCTTGGCAGCAGGCGGCGCGCCACGTCTTTGAGATCGATCAGGCTGATGCGCTGACCGGCCCAGTCGGCGGAGAGCTTGTCCGGGTTGATGCCCCAGAGCTTGCCGGTGTAACCCTCGAAGAACTGGCGATAGAGGGTGCGGCCGAAGTGACTCTGGATCCACTCGGCAAAGCTCGCCTTGGCGAAGTCGGTGGGCTTCTTGCTAAAGGGCAACAGCAGTAAGTCCTTCACCGCACCGGCCATCAGGGTCAGCGGCGCTGTCTTGAGCAGGTTGGGCAGGTTCAAGGGGTAGTCATAGGTGCGCCCGCCAAAGCGGATGACGCTTTTGCGCTCGGCGTGGAGCAGATCGTCCCCCATCAGCTCGTCGATAAAGGCGAGCAGCTCGGGGTTTTTGGTGATAAAGCGGTGGCCGCCGTAGTCGAAGCGATACTCGCCATCGCGCCCCTTGAAGGTCTGGGTGGCGCACATGCCGCCGACCACCGGCTCCTGCTCGAACAGGGTGACCGTAAAACCGGCGCGGCGCAGGCGCCAGGCAGCCATCAAACCGGCGGGGCCTGCGCCCAGCACCGCAATGTGCTTCTTGTTGTTATCGCTCATGACCTATTCCGAAACTGCTTGATAGATAAGGGAAACGCGCCAAGGCGCGGCTCCCGAATAGTGTTGTTACCCCGTGGCCTTGTTGCCACAGGGCGTGCGTGCTCAGCCCTTGCCAGTTGCGGCGCTCACCTGCGGGCGATAGCTGCGCTGCCAGAGGGTAACGAAGATCGCCAGATAGAGGGCCCAGGTCAGCAACTGCAAGCCAGCGGGTGAGGCATTGTAGCCAAACAGGGCGCGCAGGAAGGTACCAAATACCCCCTGATCGTCGAGAATGTGGCTGATGTCGAACACCGGCGTGGTCCAGAAGGTGATGATATCTGCCGCCTGCAACATATTGACGGCAGATGACAACAAGCCTGCGGCGATGATGATGATCAGCAGCCCGGTCCAGCGGAAGAAGGGGGCCAGCGCCACCTTGCGGGTGGAGCGCAGCAGCCCCCACACCAGCGCGATGGAGACCAGCAGCCCCACCAGCGCGCCTATCAGGCCGGATTGCAGATCCACCCCTTGGCCCGAGTAGAGCAGAGCGGAGAAGAAGAGCACGGTTTCAAACCCTTCGCGCATCACCGCTAGGAAGGCGAGCAGCACCAGACCAAACAGGTTGCCGCCATCGATGGCTGCATCGATGCGCGCCGTCATGGCCCCCACCTGGGATTTGGCCTGTTTTTGCATCCAGATCGCCATATAGGTGAGCACCAACGTGGCGAAGATGAGGATCCCCGCCATCAAGAGGTGGTTGTAGCGCTCGCTCTCGAACTGGCTCACCACCACCTGGAACAGGAAGGCGACGACAAGGGAGGCGATAAGGCCGAGCCCCACCCCCAGATAGATGAACTTGTTGTAGCGGCTCGCCCCCAGCTTGGCGAGGTAGGAGAGGCAGATGCCGACCAGCAGGAAGGCTTCCAGCCCCTCGCGCAGGGTAATGAGAAAACTTGCAAACATCAGGATTGAGGCTCCGTTGCAGGCGTGACGGGGAGAGGCCGCAGGGTCAGTTGCAGCCGATTGAGTTGCACTATGGGTGGCTCCGGCAAGCTTGGCTCGGCGGCGCGCACCGCATCATTGACCCACTTGGGGTAGGTGCGGAAATTGAGTTTGATATCGGCCTTGAAGGGCCCTTGGGCATCTGCGGGCAGCGACCAGACTTCATCGCGCCAGCCATCGGCCGGAATGCGGGTATCTTCCAGCAGTTTGGCGTAGCGCCAGAACTTGAGCCCCACCGGCTTGCCCTCGGCATCGCCGAACACTTTTCTGAACAGTCGCGCATCTTCTGGGACGGCGCCATCCACCGGCTGGCCGCTGGCAAGCACCACCTTGCCACTGGCGTCAGTGATGGTCAGCTCCAGCCAGAGTTCACGAAAATCGGCCACCCCGGTGGGCAGGGCATGGCCCGCGCCGGTATTGGCGACCCGCACCACCAACCGCTGACTATCGGCAGCCTGTTCGATACGGGCCGAAAGGGTAGCGCTGGAGCGCAAGAGCGCCAGACTCTCTTGTTCAAGGTCGGGATTGCGCAGCCCCACCAGCTGGTGCTGGGCGCCGGTAAAGTTGTGGCGATAGAGCCGCGCCTTCATGGTGCCATTTTCGGTGGACTGGCCCGCCACCGGCGCGCCGCCATTGCCCGGCTCGGGGTTCATATGGCAGTCGATGCAGGTGCGCCGCTTGGCGGGATCCTTCGCATTCGCGAAGCTGGAGTTTTCCCACTCGTCCCAGGTGTTGACGATATTGGCGCCGGTGCCTGGGGCAAACTCGTTGTGGCACGATTTGCACAGGGCTGCGTCGCGGTAGAAATCCTTCTGGTAGGAGGCTTTATGGGCCGCCGGGCGGGCGTTGATCTGCCGCTCGGCCAGCCAGTGCTTGAGGCTGCCGCCCGCGGCATCCTCGAACACATAGCTCTCGCGGTCTTTCAAATTCACGGTAAAGGCACTGTTGCCGCCCGCATCTTCCACCTTGGTGATGCGATGGCAGAGCACACAGCCGGTCCCTTCCTCCACCACAGGTTCGCCCGCTTTGTGAGCGGCAATCAACGAGGCACCGCCCTGCTCGAACATGTGGGAGCCCTTGGGCAGATCCAGCTGGCCGGTCATCACCTGCTGGGGCATGTGGCAGCCCTGACACCACTGACCGAAGGCTTCGCCCTCAGTTTCGCGGGCCAGCGCCTGTACCACCTTGTAGTAGGGGTGGGAGTTGCCCATCAGCCGGTGGTTGCTCTCGCTCCAATCCTTGAACGCCTGTTGGTGGCAGTTCTGGCAGGAGGCGGAGTTGAGCCACGCCTTCGGGTGAGTGGTCGGCGCCTTGGCGGGATCCGTGCGCGGGGCATCGAGTCGCAGCCAGTTGGCGAGATAGGGGAGGTTGCCATCGGCGGTGACGAAGGCGTGCAGATCTTCCATCATTACCTTCACCTCGGGCTGAGGCTGGGCGGGGTCAACCACCTCGGCCCCATCGCGGGTGTCATGGCCCATGCCGCCCTGGGTTTGCTGGGTCATGCGCAGGTATTCGCCGACAAAATCCCCCGCCACCATGTTGGTGAGGTTGGCGTGGCCGTTGATGGCGTTGTCGCCGCTCTGCTGGCGATGGGCCGCCATCAGATAGCGGTTGGTGAAGTTGAACCCATCCAGATGGCAGGAGTTGCAGCTCATCCAGTTGTCCCCCGCCATAGGGAAGCGTGAGTTGGCCGCTGTGTTACCAAGGTTGAACAGCCGCTCGCCGCGCTGAAGCGGCTCGGGGCGGGGATCTGTCTCGACCAGCTTGGCGAAGTGGGGTACATCGACGGTGACGCGGGCAAACGGGCCGCTGCCGCCGCTATTGAGGCGGGTGAGATCCTGCCCCATGGCGTTGTGCACCAGAATGTGATCGCCGTCGATCAGCAGATCCCGCGGATTCTGGCCCGGCAGGTGGCGCAAGAGCTGGGTCGCTTTGGCGCCCCCCTGAAACTTCTTGCGGCGGTGGCGGTTGTTGTTGGACTTGCCGCTGCGCGACAGGTCAAACACCAGCATATCTTCCGAGCCCGCCAGGGTCAGATAGACCCGCTTGCCGTCGGCGGCGAAGCGGGCGGCAAACGGGTTGGAGACGATCTGGCTGCGGTTGCCGACGCTTGGCAGGTTGATCTGCAAAAAGAGCTGTTTTCTTTCATCGACCCGCTCTTTCTCCTCATCGAGATCGATGATGGAGACGGCCGGAAAGACGGTGCTTTGAAACTGGAAGGGGTGGCTGAAGCTCCACAGCACATGAGGCAGCCAGGCCTCGCTGCCATCGGGAGAGAGGGCGATGCCGTCCAGCAGGCGCGGCAAGCCCTGCGAGTCGCTCGGCGTGTCGCTATGGGTCTCGGCCAGGGTAATGAGCTTGGGTTTGGGAAGCGAAGATCCCTTGGCGCCGTGGCCAAGCTTGGCGAGATCATAGATGGCGAGCTGGCCGGTCATGGAGTGGGTGAGCAGCAGGCGATCGTTGTCGGTCAGGGCCAGCCCGCGGGGAGTCTCGGCGGTTTCTGCATCCAGCTGGAGGTTGCCCGCGGTGTCGTAGGCCTGCAGGCGAGCGGATTCGAACAGCGTGACCCAGAACCACTGCCGTTTGGCATCGAAGATGACCCCATAGGGTCTATGGCCGGTGGGGATCGCCTTTTCCAGATCGAGGTCATCATCCAGCAGCAACAGGCGATCACCGCTGTAGTCGGTGACCAGCAGGGTACCGTCATCGGCGCGGGCCAGCTGGCGCAGATCGCCTCCCAGCTGCACCTCTTTGAGCCGCTTGCCGCTATCGCGCTCAAGCAGGGTGACTGAACCTGCGCTCAGGTTGGCGGTGACGAAGCGCGGGCTTTGCCCCTCCTCATAGGCAAGCATCCCTGCGCCCATCTGTTGGGCCAACGCAAAGGGGCTGGCCAGCAGCAGGACGAGGGCCAGCAGGGGTGACAAATATGCAGAAAACGATGACTTCAACATGGGATCAGGTGCGCCATTTCAAGATGGTCCAGCGCCAGGCGTGGTGCAGCACCAGAGGAGTTAACGCCAACGCGCTCAACCAGTGGGCCCAGCTGGCGAGGTTGCCCATGGCATCGCCCGGAGTGCCGTGCAGCACCAGCAGCAGGCCGCTGGCCAGACAGACCAACAGCAGGGCTTCGATAATCCGTCCCGTGGTGCGCAAAAAAGGTTTGTTGCTGCGGTGCAACAAGCTGCGATGGGAGAGCCAGAAGGCGCCAAACAGCAGGGGAAACAGGGTGAGCGAGAGCATCACATGCAAGAACAGATTCCAGCGTGCCAGCGACCAGAGCGGGGTCAGCGGTTCCCACAGCAGCAAGCCGGAGAAGAACATCAGATAGAGGGTGCCCTCGGCGGCCTGATGGTGGTAGGCCAGCCACTGCCAGAATTGTCGGGGTGAGAGAGAAAGGCTTGTCATAAAGGCTCCAGCACCCGGGCGGGGCAGCCCGGGGGGAGCAAGTTTATAACGCAGTAAGAGTAATGAAAAGTGTTATCAATTGTATTGCTGGTGAATCAAGGCTGAACAAGCACAGTGATCAAGCTCGACTATTTATGCTCCGCCATCCGCTCGGTCACCGCATAGATGAGCGCGGCCAGCGAGAAGGCGAGAAACACCACCACGGACCACTTCATATCTACTTCGTTAATGATGCCATCTTCGAGAAATGCCTTGAGCACTTCCACCCCGGCGATGGTGACCAGCGAGTTGATGACGATGAGCTTGAGGGAGGCAAAGTTGATCTTGCTGAGCCAGTTGTCGCCGATGGCCTCGCGCTGCTCCTGGGTCTGGATAAATTGCACATAGCCGCAGACTGCCACCAGGATCAGCATCTGGGCCACCAGCACGAAGTCCACCAGGGTCAGCACGCCGGTGATGAGGTCCATGTAGGGGATCTCGATGATGTTGATGCAGAGCAGATAGAGCTGCATGGCAAACTTCACCATCAACAGGGCCACGCACACCAGAATGCAGACGTAGAAGGGGAACATCATCAATCGGCTGCCATTGAGCATGAAATTGAATCGACGCATGAGAACTCCGATGTTGGGAACAGGGGTAAATAGAGTGAGTATGACGCGAGCAGCCCGCAGAGTTGCATGCCTGTCGGGACTCATTATGCCGGGTCGCCCCCTGCTTGCACCTATAAAAAATAAAAAGCCATCATAAAAAATAAAACCGCATCCCGCTGTCTTATTTGTGATTTTTCCCTGTCGTAACATGCCGCTTCTCGATACAGGGGGGCGACTGCCTCCCTCCTATTTATCAGGCTCGGCCCACTCTTGTGGCCGCTTGCCAGGAGTGTTGCGATGCGTATTGGTCTGCTATTGGGTATGGGTGTACTGGTTGCAAGCGGGGTTCAGGCGCAAGATCTGGGAGCCATTCCCGGGGAATCTGGCTTTTCCGGCAGTGTGCTGGCGGGGGCCAGCGTTGGCGAGACCAGGTCCAATTTTGCCACGGGGAGTGCAGGTCGCGAGCGGATAGACGCGCAGGGGGCGGCGGTAAAGCAGCACAATGTTGCACCGGCGATCAACGGGGATCTGCGCTACACCTTTGCCTCCACCGGCAGCCAGCTGTTTCTTGGCAACCTCATTCAGGATGCCATTCGCGGCGACGGCACCCAGCAGTTCGGGCTGCGCCAGCAGCTGGGCAACAAGGGGATCGTGGCCGGTTCGCTGGTGTTCAATGCCACGCCGGTCAAGGTGTGGCGCGATCCCTTTGCGGTGGGGGTGGCTCGTCAGGAGAGCGAGGTGCGCTCCCACGGTGCCCGTCTGGCGTGGGACAACATCTGGGGCAGCGCGCTCAGTGGCAGCGTCACCAGCCGCGACGTCAGGGTGGATGAGGAGTCCAGTGGCGAGCAATATGGCCGTGCGGTGATGGGGATGCTGGATCGCAATGGCCGGGTCAACACCGCCGAACTCTCCTACCAGTTCCGGCTGGCGGACGATCAGTTCCTCGAGCCAGCATTGCGCTACCAGAAGGCGGATCTGGCGGGCAGTGCCGAGTCTTATGTGAGCAAGGGGTTGCAGCTCACTTACGCCAAAACCTCGCCCCGCTGGTCATTTGTCAGCAACCTCTATCTGGGCAAGCGCGACTATGACGAAGCCAACCCGCTGTTTGGCCAGCGTGCCGACAGCCGCGACATGGCCATCGATGCCACCCTCTTCTGGCACCAGCTGTTTGGCATCGCGCCGCTCTCTGCACTCCTGAGCGCCAGCTACGCCAATGCAGACTCCGGGATCGACTTTTACGACATTCGCTCCACCAGCATGACCACGGGTCTGCTCTACCGCTTCTGATCCCGGCATCCGGCAGCGAGCTGAGGTGCACACACAGGGGCTGGTCAATCCAGCCCCTTGTTGATGGGATGGCGCGCAATTGGCATGTCAAACAGTGTGCTGGTTGGTCATCACATGCCGACAAGAGACGTTATGACAAAGGGCGTTTGAGAGCAGAGCGAGGCAGGGACGTAAGCGAACAGCAGATACGAAAAAGCCCAGCCAAAAGGCTGGGCTTTAGAATGTGGCTCCCTCGACAGGACTTGAACCTGTGACATACGGATTAACAGTCCGCCGTTCTACCGACTGAACTACGAGGGAATTGGCTCCTCCTACTGGACTTGAACCAGTGACATACGGATTAACAGTCCGCCGTTCTACCGACTGAACTAAGGAGGAATTGCCTGTCTCGTTAAGACGGGGCGAATATTAATGACCAGGGAGACGGGTGTCAACCCGCGAACTCCCCGAAAACTGGATTTTCGGACTGTTTGCCCAAAAGTTGCGCTTTGCAGTTTATTTTCAGCACAATCAGTCCCTTGCCATTACCTTTGGCAACCGGTGCAGGGTGGATTTATTCGGTTCGCATCAACCTGATGATGCCAGCATGATGTCGCGAACGTGCTGGCAATCCGGTGAGGCTCAAATGGTAATCTTTGCGGCTAAAAGAGGGAGAGCAGGAGTCAAGATCGGCGATTTGGCGGCAAATAGGCCAAATAATGGGTCAGAGTGCTTTTCATTGATCCTGCCCATCGAAAAAATGGCCAGTCTGGAGTAAGGTTGCGCAGGATACCATCGCCGCGTCGACAGCCCTGCCGGCCCTTGATGATGATCGGGCGCCGGATCTCTCCGGCCTTTATCTCCCTCTTCTGGTATTACGATATACATGCACAAGCAAGCCTCTTTAAATAGCGTGAAGCTCGCCATCGCCTTACGCCAGTCCTGTATTGATGAACCCTACAGCATGGCCCGCTTCGGCCGTGATCTTATCGCCGGGGTGACGGTGGGCATCATCGCCATCCCGCTCGCCATGGCGCTGGCCATCGCCAGCGGTGTGCCGCCGCAACACGGTCTCTATACCGCCATCATCGCCGGTATTGTGATCGCCGTGACCGGTGGCTCCCGTTACTCCATCTCCGGCCCGACCGCTGCCTTTGTGGTGATCCTCTATCCGGTCGCCCAGCAGTTCGGGGTCGGTGGCCTGTTGATGGCGACCCTTATCTCCGGCCTCTTTCTGGTGGCGATGGGGATGGCCCGTCTTGGCCGCCTCATCGAGTACATTCCGCCGTCAGTGACGCTGGGCTTTACCGGTGGTATCGCCATCGTGATCGCCACCTTGCAGATCAAGGACTTCTTTGGTCTGAGCGTGCCCGAGATGCCGGAAACCTATCTGGGCAAGGTCGAGGCCCTGGCCGCCGCCCTGCCAAGCTGGCAGTGGGGCGATACCCTGGTGGGGGTCGCAACGCTGGCCGTGCTGCTGCTCTGGCCGCGCCTGCGTCTGCCAGTGCCTGGCCACCTGCCCGCCGTGCTGGTCGGGGTGGGCCTGGGTTTTGGCCTCCATTACTTCGGGGTCGATGTGGCCACCATCGGCAGCAAGTTCAGCTATACCCTGGCCGATGGCAGCCAGGGGATGGGGATCCCGCCCATCGCGCCGACCCTGGTGATGCCATGGGCCTTGCCAGGACCGGATGGCGCCCCTGTGGCGTGGGATCTGGCCGCCCTTGAGTGGCTGCTGCCTGCCGCCTTCTCCATGGCGATGCTGGGGGCGATCGAGTCGCTGCTCTGCGCCGTGGTGCTTGATGGCATGACCGGTCGCAAACACAGCTCCAACGCCGAGCTGGTGGGGCAGGGGCTTGGCAACATCTTCGCCCCCTTCTTTGGCGGCATTACCGCCACCGCCGCCATCGCTCGCTCTGCCGCCAACGTCCGCGCCGGGGCGACGTCCCCCATCTCGGGGGTCGTCCATGCGCTGGTGGTGCTGGCCGCCATTCTGGTGCTGGCCCCCTGGCTCTCCTGGTTGCCGCTTTCGGCCATGGCTGCCTTGTTGCTCATCGTGGCCTGGAACATGAGTGAAGCGCACAAGGTGGTGGAGCTGATCCGTCGCGCCCCCAAATCCGATGTGCTGGTGCTGCTGGTCTGCCTGTCGCTCACCGTCATTTTCGACATGGTCATCGCTATCACCTTCGGGGTAATCCTGGCGTCCCTGCTCTTTATGCGCGAAATCGCCAAGATGACCAAACTGCACGATTTGGCCGAGCATAAGCGCTATGCCCATGAGGTGCCGGACAACGGTCTGCTTTACAAGATCAACGGCCCGCTCTTCTTTGCAGCGGCCGAACGGGTCTTTGCCGAGCTGGAAGCGCAAGTCAAAGGGCACAAGGTGCTGGTGTTGCAGATGGAGGCGGTCTCCATCCTCGATGCGGGCGGCCTGTCTGCCTTCCTCCACTTTGGCAAGCAGATGGCCAAAGCCGGTGTCGAGTTGCGGGTGGCCGAATTGCAGTTCCAGCCGCTCAAGACCCTGGCCCGCGCCAAGGTGCGGCCGCAGCCCGGCAAGCTGGAGTTTTACGGCTCGCTGGAAGAAGCGCTCAAAGGTGAACATTTGCACGAAGTGGCGGTAAATTGATTGAAAGGGATACGAAACGGCATATTTTTGGTCACTTGGCTCGGTTATTGAGCAAACGAACGCAAAAAGTAAAAAATTGCATTGACCAAAAGCCATCGTATCCCTTACATTACGCCCCGTCGCCGCGGCATGGCCCGCCAGCGAATGTGCAGCTCAAGTACATAAAGCAGTGAGCAAAAATTTGGTGAGGTGTCCGAGTGGCTGAAGGAGCACGCCTGGAAAGTGTGTATACGGCAACGTATCGAGGGTTCGAATCCCTCCCTCACCGCCAAATATAACCCGTTGAATTTCAACGGGTTTTTTCATTTCTAGACTTACGTGATTTTTTTCCTGGATCAACTAGGTGGAACAATCATGTATCTGAGTAAAAATGCCTCCGGCACCTACTACACTCGTCTCCCGCTGCCTAAGTCACTACGTGACCGTGGCTTGCCCTTCGCTATCCGTACTTCCCTTTGCACCAAAGATCGCCGAGTCGCCGTAGATAGAAATCTGGCTGTGGCAGCTCGCACTCGCGCACTGATCGCGGCTACCCCTGCTGATACTTCCCCTCGCAGTTTCTATCGCTGGATCCGCGCCGATCTTGACGCTTTCAAGGCTGCGGGGTTCATCCTGCCGCCTCAAACACCTTCCACACCTTGTGAACCTTCTGTTGATGCCCCAGCTTGCCCCAGCAGTGGGATCACGCTCACCCACGCATTGGCGAGATTCATCGAGACTAAAACCAGTGAGGGGATCCAGCATAGGTCGGTGGGCCAGCTCCAACTTCGGATCAACGCCTTCGTCACCTGGGCCAAAGGGGTTAAAGTCGATGAGGTGACGCCCGCTCTGGCGCAGGAGTACCGCAACAGCTTGCTGCGCAAGACCAACCTCAGTTTCAAAACCAAAGGAGATTACCTCGCCGCCCTGAAACAGTTCTTCCGTTGGTGCGTGGCGCTGGACTATTGCAGCCGTAACCCTTTTGATGGGTTGACGGCAGGCAAGAAGCCGCACAAACGGGCGGATGAGGAGCGAGTGCGCTGGCATCGCCCTCAACTGGCTCAGCTGTTTGCCAGCCTGCGCAGCAAACAATCCCAGAAAGGCAAAAAATTGAGGATCCAAGACTGGTGGGTGCCCCTGCTGTGCCTGTATGCCGGGCTGCGACCCTCCGAGGCTTGCCAGCTCAAAACTCAGAACATCAAACAGGTTGAGGGGATTTGGTGTCTGATGGTCGATGCGGGAGAGGTGGATCAGCAGCTCAAAACCGTCAATGCTTACCGTACCGTTCCACTACACAGTACGTTGATCGGACATCAATTCCTGGACTATGTGGAGAGTCGTCGCAGTCAAGGGAAGGTATTTTTGTTCGATGACCAACCATCAGGCAAAGACGACGACTGGGCGCATAACATCACCTGTCGCTTCCAACGCCACCTCAATGATGCTGGCATCGTAGGTCAGGGCCGCCCCACCATTTACGGGATGAGACACACGTTTATCGATGAGCTGCAACAGGCGGACGTTGCTGAGCATATTGTGGCTGAGTTGGCGGGACATAGTAAAAAGGGGCTCACGTTTGGCCGTTATGGTAAACGGGTAAGCGTCTCTCTTTTGAAAGAAAAGATAGAGTTGATTCCCAGAGACTTAGTGTAAGCGTCAATCCAGTACCGTCTGGTGAACTTTTGCTGTAGTGCTCATAGACGTATAAGCCCCAAACTCAATGCTCACTTATCTGATAGGTGGGAGCAGTCGCGCTCTACAACAGGGAAATTCAACCAGAAATCGTGCCCTGTGTGGCTCAGATGCTGTGGCGGAACGATATTATTTAAAAAACCAAATAATTTTCTTGACTTGCAATTTCGTTTGTGCATCAAAAATCTGTTGACTTATTTTTTTAATGCTCATAACCTATGCGCAAATCAACTGGATTAGAGCCGATGAACAATGATAAAAACTCACAGGCCAAAGATTTAAATAAGACTCTTGGACTGGCAATAAATGAAAATCTGAAATTCAAAGAAGCCCGCTATGCTGAATCAACCATTGGACCATATCGCCGCAAGAGTAAGCAGCTTGTAACTTGGTTCGGTAAGAAAAAGTTGATCGACTTTAGCTCTACAGACATAGAGATGATGGTCGTAAAACTTTTAAAGAAATATAATGGCTGTACAGTTAATCACTACCTGGAAATTCTGCGCAGTGTATTTGTTAGGGCGAAACTCGACGGTTTAATTCCATCTAATCCGATGGAAAACATAAAGAAATGTAAATTTACCAGAAAGAAGCCGAAACCATTCTTGCAGTCTGAGATTGCACTTTTGCTACAACAGAATAAGCAGGAAAACTATCAAATTGAAACTGCATTGATACAGGTAGGGATAGCAACTGGTTTACGAATTAGTGAACTGCTCGCCTTAAGTGCTGAAGTGGTTGACCTCGAAAAAAAGATGCTGACCATAGATCTGGCTTTGGTAAATGGTGTGTATAAAACCCCTAAAAATGAGGGGTCTAGACGAACAATAGAATTGACAGCGCAGGCAATAGAACCGCTAACTCTGCTGCTAGAACAAGCCAAGAATAGAAAGGCAAAAAATATAAAAGTCACGCAGAATGATAATCGAACTAAATTAATCGAATCTCGGACATTGTTAGCCTATTTTTGTGCAAAGCGGCGTCCTTACGCCTCAGTTGATGAATACAGAGAAAAATTCTTTAAACCGTACTGTATCTCTCTTGGCGTTGATTATCGCGGGCCGTCGCAATTCCGTCATACATTTGCCAGTCAACTATTGTCTGCCGGAATAAATGTACCATGGATTGCACGGCAGATGGGGCATGCTGGTACTGAAATGATTCAGCGCTGTTATGGCCAATGGTTAGTCGAGGATGCAGTCGATTTTGGAGCCCAGGCAGGAGCGGTTTTGCAACGGTGCTTACATTCGAATGCTGTAGATACGGTAGAGCAGTCTGCTGCGCCATCTGCCACATTGTACAGAAATTGGAATGAGTTGATGACCATGCCAGAGATGCAATCGATAATACCATTAATCGAAATGCTCCTTAAAAAGAAGTGAATTACGATAGCATAAATTAAAGAGAGTTATCGGGTTAATATGATCTAGGTGTGTACGGTATCGTTGCAGCTAAAAACTATCGTTGACGCTACTATCTAATCAGGCAGTTTATTGCTTTTAATAAAAAGAGCAAGGTCACTCCTACACCGTACAAATTGCGTTCCGCAATGTACGGTGTACGGAGCCTTGCCATGGCTGTCGCCCTGGACCTACCTGGGCTGCCGCCCAGACCCGCTAAATAAATATATAAATTAGAGCTGTTCAGCAGCCAGGAGACAATACGTGGGAAAAGAAAATAAAAAATTAAGGAATAGCAAAAATAACACTTTACGTGAGGAGCTTACAAGAGATCCTGATCTCATGCTGCTCATTGAAAGGGCCGTTATCAGGTGCATCAATGACGATGTCGCTGTCACTATTAACGGTATAGCTAGAGATGTAAATATGGATACAGACATCGTTCGACAAATGCTGCCGAGTTTTACAGAGATCCGTGATCATCGAATCGAGCTACGCTGCACATATGAGGAAAAACGTCGTTGGGAGAAAAAGGCTAAAAATGCAAGCATCACTGTATCGAGGTTAGCATCTCAATCTCTCACAAAATTGAAAATCGTCATTTCTCCAGCAGAAACATTACGCGACACAATAAATAATCTTATTGCGCAACAGACCGGGTTTTATAACAATTTCAATCAGCTGGTAAAATGGTGTAACTCCCATAAGGGCGATGTAAATCTACTTTTTATTTTATACGAACTCAGGGAACTAGAAAAACAACATAAAGAGCAGGTTGATAAAATCAACGAGATGTTATCACCACAATTAACACAGCCATCTCGGGTTATACGCCATGATAAAAGCGATACTGCGACCCCAGACACTACATGGTCACACTCAGGTGAGGATGACGAGGATGCAGTGGAGGTAAATCCAGCATTAATCGAGAGTGAGTATGAGGAGCATGAGCTATGGCGGTGATTAGATTTTTTGCAACCAATGGGCATCGCCAGACTAAATCCAGCGCCCCAATAGATTACCTACTGGGTATCTACAGCGCTCTGACTCCGCAACAAAAAAATGAGCGTAGTACAATCACTGATGCGATTAGGGTTGCTCGTGATAAAAATGACGCTCCATTGGTTCATCGGTTGAACCAACAACTGAGACTGATCCATGGTGTAAGGCGGACACCACCACCTGAGCTGTTGGCTGGAAATCCACGAGACATCGCTTATGCAATCGAGATATCGCCACATAAATATAAATACACCAGCGGTGTCATTGCACATGCAATTGAGGACAACCAGACGCTGAGCTCCAATCCTGATATTGCCCAGGAATTTCGTGCATTGATGGAGGAGCTGGTTTTTGCGGGATTACCCATAGAGGACAGGATGATCTTGTGGGTACAACATACGCATGAACAAAATCTGGAGAATCATTTCTTAATCCCACGGATTAATCTTCGCACTGGAAAATATTTCAACCCTCACCCACCAGGTGCGGAAGGAGATTTTAATGCGATCCGTGATTACCTCAACTTGAAACATAACCTCGCACGTCCAGATGATCCGCAACGCCAGAGGCTGACAGGAACAATACCACGGTACAGTAAAAATGCGGACTTGATTGCAGCGTTATCTGATGCGGTGCAGTTACGGGTAACTCAGGGTCAGTTATGTAACCGACAGGCTGTGATTGATTGGCTGGAGCAACCTCAGACTCGACAAATGTATGGTATTAGCGAAGTCGAGGCTAAAAAGGATTACATACGGATTGTGCCAGAGGGAAAGATCAAGGCTTTTCGGCTGAAAGGACCTTTATTTAGCCGTGCGTTTACCAGTATTGATGCGGTGAGACCGACGTTGACGATAACAACACCTCCACAACCGTCGTTGGATGCACTCTGGCAGCAGATTGAGGAGCGGATAGCCAAACGCCGGGCCTTCAATCAGAGCCGCTATAACGTCACTGAGACGCTGCACCCAATGCCCTCTCCGAGGCCTGTGAGACGACCGACAGGTATGGCCGCAGTGATAACCCAGAGACATCGCAAACAGCCAACAAATGCTCTTTTTTGGCAACAGCAGATGCAGCTATATGCAGGTTACACACTGACCCCAATTAACCCTGAGGGAACCCTAACAGTAGACACCGAAAAGGCATTAATTCAACTGCTGATGAAAATTTTGAGCGCTATTTTAGCATTACTAGGAGTGAATCATGAATTTAGAGAAACAATTATTAGAGTTGCTCAGTTTTATCAACACCGAGCAGATGAGCTCGATAGCAACACTCAGGGAGCAGGTTCAATCGCAGCATGTCACACAGCAGCAGATAATGAACGACCATCAGGTCTTGCTGACCATGGTGCAGCATTTGAACACGCATACCAGCGACAGCAACGTCTCTGCCGAGAACTCCATTCATCAGATGAGCGTTTCGCTCGAACAGTTGCAGGAGCAGGTTCAGACCTTGAGCGGCTCCGTAGAGAGTACGCAGAGGTCGGTGAGATTGCTACTCGAGGTCTTAGAATCATAATGGATAACCCTATATTAGCAGCCAAAAAAATTGCACGTTTCAGGATGAGGCCTGGAGAGTATGCATTAAAATCTCAGCACGAGCACTCTGGCCAGAGGACTGCACGTCATGAAATGGATTCAGATCTTTCTTTGTAAAATATTCTGAATGGCGTTTGTTTTTTATATTTGCGGAACATCATCAATACAAGATTACTTGCAATGTTTATCTTTATAAATAGCAATAATTAATATCTACCATTGATTTATAAAAACAACAAATAATAATAACTTTTTTTGGGAGGAGTATGTATGCTCCAGAATAGAATGTTAGCTTGGGGGGTTAGTGAGGGGCGGATTGCCAGTGAGCAAAAACCGATTTGGTTGTTGGACGAACTGATTGGCTAATAACATCATGTCGATCAGCCAATAACATCATGCCGATCACCATTTTTCTACCCGCAGGAACTGCGTCTTT